>JBILDK010000386.1:0-3289 GCA_044352625.1 Planctomycetota bacterium | reverse complement strand
CAGGTCGAAATACTTTTGCGGGACATACCAGGGCATGTGGGGATTGAATGTGCCGTAGGCCAGGAAGAAGGGCTTGTCGTGCTGCTGCTCCAGCACCGCGATGGCTTTGCTCGCCAGGCCGGTGGCGTTCATTTTCTCCTCGGGGATATGGATAGGTCCCCAATCCTGCTCGCCGCCGCTCAGTTTGGCCAGCGGGGCTCCCGGAGGCGACGGGTCTCGTTTGTGGCCGATGTGTTCATTCCAGTGCTCTTTCTGGTCCCAGCCGTGGGTGATCTTGCCATAACCGAAGGTGTTGTAACCGCCCTTCTTGAACAAGCCGGCCAGCGAGAGCGCCGCCTCCCGGTTCAGCGGCTCGCTTTGGTCGATGATTTGCGCGTTGTTGTAGATGCCCGATTTCCACGGGGCGACACCGGAGAAGAAGGCTGTGCGCGAAGGACTGCAAACCGGTGCCGCAGTGTAGGCATACTTAAAATTGACCCCGCTCGCTGCCAAGCCTTTCAGGTTCGGCGCAATGACCTTGCCGGTGTAACGTTGCGGATTCTCCAGCAACCACGAGTTCAGGTCATCCGCGATGAGCATCAAGACATTCATCGGCTTCTCCGCCGCCGCGCCAAGCGTGACAGAGAAAAGCAGGAGGAGCAACAGAGTGTGCAGCGTGTGTTTCATCGGGCGAATGGGAACAGGTTATTTCACTTCAAAAGCTCTGGTTGGTCGTTCATCTGGCGAACAAGAGGGTGAAATGGCAGAGTTTCACGGCGAGGGATCATGCACTACAGAGGCACGCAGGAAGAGGCGGGGCAGCGGGCCGTTGGACTGGAGGGTGACGGTTTTGGTGGCGCCTTGAATGGTGGAGCCGACCACGCTGACGGTGGTCGCTCCGTTGTTGGGGCCGGTGAGGCCGTCGCAGGGATACCAGTCGGTGAGGTTGGGGGACCACTGGTAGGTGAGGCCCAGATCGGCGGGCGGATTCCTGCTCTGCGGATGGGTGAAAGTGGTGGTGCCGTTGCTGGCGAGATTGGCGAGGCTGCTCGACGACTCGGCGGGATGGGTGCCGAACCAGGCTTCAATGCCGTTTGGAATCCCATCGCCGTCTGGATCGTCGGCCAGGCCTGTCTGGGCACCCACGCCGGGATAACCTCCGAGCCAGCCGGAGAATGTGTTGCCGATCACGGTGAAGGCGGCGGAGTCGATGCGGCGATAGTTGGTGTTGGGCGGCGTCACTCCGCTCAGCGTCCATTGGTAGGCGAGCGAGCCGGGAGCTACTCCTGTCGCATACGCGGCGGCTGACCGGGCGGAGCCGATGTCGGTATCGCTATAAATGACGGTCGGGTTCGGCGAATCCACCGTGATGGTGCCGCCGGTGGCGTTCGCGTTGAAATTGACCACGTTGAAGGTCTGCGCCGATGTCGTGAGGCTCACGCTGTTGGTTTGGGCGGCGGAAGTGCCGGTGCTGTGAAGCATGATTGACTCTCCTGCCTCCAGATGGCCGTCAATGCTGACCCATCCGGCGGCGAAGCCATTGCGGGTGCTGTAGTTGCTCATATCGACGACGACATTGGTTCCGCTGATTCCCGGTATGGAGAGATCGAGATACCAGATGGCGCTGTTCGAGAGATTGCCGATGGCGAGATTCATCGCCACGCCACCATAGGTCACGGTCATGGGGCCAAGGCCGCCCAGCTCGGACGATGTCATCACGATCAGCATGTCGGCTCCGGTGCCTACTGCTATCGACTGCGTGACGCTGGCGGGCGCTCCACTGCCGCCGAAGCTGCCATCATTCACCGCGACGATCTTTGGCGGCGCGGTGGTGATGGTGGTGAAGTTCCATGTGGTGTCATTGGTTATGCCGACAAACGCATCACCCGCAGCATCCTCGATGGCTCCTGCGGGGATTTGAATGGCGTAGGCTTTGCCGATGAGCAGGTTGGCGGTCGGATTGATCGTCAAGGTGGAGCCCGAAATCGACACCTGGGTGCCATCGGTGATATTGATGCTGATCTGGGTGCCGTCTGTCAGATTCTTGAGTGCGATCAGGCCGCTTCCTGCTGCGATGCTCTCGTTGAAGGTCACGCTAAGCACGGCATCGAGCGCCACATTCACGGAACCATCCGCAGGCGAGAGGTTCGAGATCGCAGGCAAAGTGCCAAAATCATAGACCACCTGTCGCGAGCCTTTCTCGATCACAAACGTCTCGCCGTTGTAGTCACCGTGCAGGAACGGGCTGTCATAGGATTGGGCTGGCGTGTAGTCCACTGGCACGCCGTTGACGGTGGGATCGTTCGCGTAGCTGGCATCCAGCGTGAGGACATCGCCATAGATGGTGGTGTAGGTGACGAGATTGCCGGTGAAGCTCGGCGTGCGCGCTTTGACCAAGGCCTTGAAAGCAGCGAAATCGGCCACCTGATCCTTCGCCATCACCTCCAGGATGAGCGGCTTGAACTTGTCATTGAGCTGCACGACCCAGCTTGCGGGAGGATTGATGGAGGCGAAATCGTAATTGTCGATCAAGGTATAGCCGGTGCTGACCGGACGGATAGCGGCATAGGCCCCATCGACTTCATCGGATTCCACGAAAACGATCCCGTTTTCTTGAACGGGATCTCCCAGTCCTGCCTTTGAAATCCAGGCCCACATTTGCGAACCGCCTGAGTTGGTCGCGAGCATCTGCGTGATCATGCTGCCCTTGCACTGCACGGACCAAAACTGATTGCGGGCTTCTGATTCATCGGAGGGCAGGACGCAGGGAAGTATCCGAGAGGCCTCGGCGGCTCCCGAGAAAATGACGCCCTGCACTCGATTCTGGCTGCTGATGGCGACCCAATCGTTGAGAGGCCGCGCTTTAACCATCGGCGTTCCCATGATGAAGGCCGGATCACAATAGGTGTAGCGTGCGATGCCACCGCCATTTGTGTTGAGTCTGTAAGGGGTCAGGTTTTTCGATTGATCCCAGTCGGTGGTGCCGGCCTGTCCGAGGCCTTGAGCCGATTGCCGCACCTCGTAGGTTCCTCGCCCCTGCACATCGACGGCGATGTCGGCCACGACCGGCGGCGGACGATAACTGCTGAGCAAAGGATTCACGCTATGCCCCTCCACCTCCGGTTCCACCCCGATGTCAAAATAGAGGTTAGCCATGTTGCTGACGATCCCGCCGTGTCCGGCGGTAAATGTGTTTTGGAAGGGCCGTCTCGCTTTTCCCCCACCTGAGACGTCGTTGAATTGCTCCTGCGCCCAATAGGCCCAGAACAGATCCAGGTATACACCCGCATGTTCCTTAACTGCCGAATCG
>JBILDK010000385.1:0-3292 GCA_044352625.1 Planctomycetota bacterium | reverse complement strand
GACGACCCAGGAGCGTCCATAGAGGCGGGTCTCGGCTGTGCCCAGGCCCCGGGGTGGCGGGGGCAGCTCCTGCCCGCGTTCGCCGCGGACCACCAGACGACCCTGCGGGCGCAGGGCGGCAGTGGCGAGGCGCAGCAGGTCCTCCAGCGCGGTGCGATCGTCACTAAACCACGGAAAGGGCGGGTCAGCAAACACCACGTCGAGGCCTTTGAGCGTGGGCAGAACCGCCTGGAACGGACGCTGGTGCAGGATCAGGCCCTGGGGATCGCCGCAACTACGTCGATTGGCGGTGAGGGCCGGCCAGGCGTGGCGCCCGGCCTCGATGCAATGCACTTCGCGCGCGCCCCGGCTGAAGGCCTCGCAGCCGAACGAACCAGAACCGGCGCACACGTCGGCTACGCGCCAGTCTTCCATCGACTGGCCGAGCCAATCAAACAGGGATTGCTTGATGCGATCCGGCAGGGGCCGGGTGTCGAGCCCAGGTGGGGCGATGAGCGAGCGGCCCTTGAGCGAGCCGGCGATGATTCTCAACATGCGGAAAAACGGGCCAGATCGGTGAAGAATGCCGGATAGGTCTTGGCGCAGCAGTCTGGATCAGCGATGGTGATGCCGGGGCGGATCGCGCCGAGCACGGCGAAGCTCATGGCCATGCGGTGGTCGGCATAGCACGCCACCGTCGCTGGCGTGATCGGCCGGGGGGTGATGCGCAGCCAGTCGTCGCCGTGGGCGACCTCCTGGCCCAGACGGCGCAGCTCGGTGACCGTGGCCATGAGCCGGTCGGTCTCCTTGATGCGGATGTTGGCCACGTTGCGGATGGTGGTGGGGCCGTCGCACAGGGGAGCGATGGCGGCCAGGGTCATGACCGTGTCGCTGATATGGTGGAGGTCGGCATCAATGCCGCGCAACCGGCCATTGCCGATCACCGTGGTGCGGTGCGGGGTGCGTTCGACCGTGGCGCCCATCTGTTCGAGCAGGGCCACGAAGCCGTAATCGCCCTGCAGCGACTCCGCGGTGAGGCCCTCGACCGCAATGCGGTGCCCGCCGGCAGCGGCGAGGGCGAAGGGGTAGCTGGCGCCGCTGGCGTCGGGTTCGATGCGGCAGGTGCGTGCGCGGTAGCCCGCCACCCGGCGCACGGTGAAGCCGTCGGCGTCGGCGTCGACCTGGCCGCCGAAATCACGCACCAGGCGGCGGGTCATCTCGATGTAGGGCCGGCTCACCAGTTCGCCGTCGAGGTCGATACGCAGGTCGTTTGAGCCGAGGCCGGCGGTGAGCAGCAGCGCCGAGAGGTATTGGCTCGACTTGTCGCCGCGCAGGCGGATGCGCCCGCCCGGTACCGCACCACCATGAATGGTCAGCGGCGGGCAGCCGGTGGGGCAGTCCACCGTCACGCCGAGCTGGCGCAGACCCTCCACCAGGTCGGCGATGGGCCGCTTGGCCATGTGTTCGTCGCCCACAAAGGTGGTAGTTCCCGGGACCAGCGCGGCAAACCCGGCAAGAAAGCGCACCGTGGTGCCGCTGTTGCCCACGAACAGAGGAGCGCTGGGCGCGCGCAGGCGCGAACGCCCGCCGTCGATGATAAGTTGGCCGGGAGCACCGTCGCGCACCGCGATGCCAAAGCCCGCCAGGCACTCGCGCATGCGCCGGGTGTCGTCGCTGTCGAGCACGTTTTCGAGAATCGAGGTACCCTCCGCCAGGGCCGCCAGGGGCAGGGCGCGGTTGGTGAGGGACTTCGAGCCGGGCACCGGCCAGACCAGGGTGCGGCCCGGGGCCACGGGCGCGATGGGAAGCGGAGGCATGCGGCGGGCAGAATGGCGGCGTGGCGGCGGATGCCAGCCCGGCCCGCAGGGCTCGACGATTCCGGATCACCACCCATTGCCAGCACGGAAACCCTCGGAAACTGCTCCGCCACCACGGAGCCCACCCCATGACCGTCGACCTCGCCCCTGTCCTCTGGTTTGTCACCGGCAGCCAGCACCTCTACGGTCCCGAGGCGCTCAAGCAGGTGGCTGACAACACTGCTGCGGTGGTGGCCGGGCTCAATGCCTCGGGCAAGCTTGCGGCGACGGTGGTGGCCAAGCCGGTCATGACCACCGCCGATGACATCCGCAGCCTCCTGCAGCAAGCGGGCGCGGATGCGTCCTGCGCCGGGCTGATCCTGTGGATGCACACGTTCTCGCCGGCCAAGATGTGGATCGGCGGATTGACCGCGCTGCGCAAGCCGTTCGTCCACTTCCACACCCAGTTCAACCGCGATCTGCCCTGGGACACGATCGACATGGATTTCATGAACCTCAACCAGGCCGCCCATGGCGACCGCGAGGGTGGCTACATGCACACCCGCATGCGCCTGGAACGGAAGGTCGTGGTCGGGCACTGGCAGGACCCCGAGGCCCAGGATCGCCTCGGCGCCTGGAGCCGAGCCGCGCTCGGCTGGGCCGACCTCCAGGGCGCGAAGTTTGTGCGCTGGGGCGACAACATGCGCAACGTCGCGGTGACCGACGGCGACAAGGTCGCGGCCGAGATGCGCTTCGGCTACCAGGTCCTGTCCCACGGCGTGACCGAGTTGGCGGACGTGGTCGCGCAGCAGTCGGACGCGGCGGTGGAGGCGCTGGTGGCGGAATACGCTGCGGCCTACACCCTGGGCGTGGGTGTGGCCAAGGGCGGGGCGCAGCACGCCCTGCTGCGCGAACAGGCGCGCATCGAGCTGGGCATGCGCGCCTGTCTGAAACAGGGTGGCTTCAAGGGCTTCACCACCAACTTCGAGGACCTCGGTGGACTCCGGCAACTCCCCGGGCTGGCGGTCCAGCGCCTGATGGCCGAGGGCTACGGCTTCGGCGCCGAGGGCGACTGGAAGACCTGCACCCTGCTGCGCGCGATGAAGACCATGGCCAAGGGCCTGCCCGGCGGCACCTCGTGGATGGAGGACTACACCTATCACATGGAAGCTGGCAACGAACTGGTGCTCGGCTCGCACATGCTGGAGGTCTGCCCGTCCATCGCCGCGGCCAAGCCCACGCTGGAGATCCATCCCCTGGGCATTGGCGGCAAGGCCGATCCCGCCCGCCTGGTGTTCAACGCCAAGCCCGGCGCTGCGCTCAATGCGTCCATCATGGACCTGGGCAACCGCTTCCGCCTGCTGGTCAACGAGGTCACCTGTGTGACCGCGCCCAAGGCCATGCCCAACTTGCCGGTGGCACGCGCCATGTGGAAGCCCCTGCCGGACTTCAAGACCGCCGCGGCGGCCTGGATCTACGCCGGTGGCGCCCACCACAGCGCGTTCTCGACCGCGGTC
>JBILDK010000384.1:0-3302 GCA_044352625.1 Planctomycetota bacterium | reverse complement strand
CGTCGCCTTCATCGTCACCCCGTGGGCGGCGGTGCGCATCCTCAAGCCGGCGGGTCATGGTCACGACGAGTCCGGCGAAGGGCGCATCCCGCGCGCCTACCGCTGGTTCATGCATCACCTGCTGGCGTCCAACGCCTGGCGCTGGAGCACGCTCGGCGCCACCGCTGCGGCCCTGGTGGCGGCCATGCTGCTGGTGCCCGCTGGATTGGTGCAGGTCAAGATGCTGCCCTTCGACAACAAGTCCGAGTTCCAGGTCATCCTCAATCTGCCCGAGGGCACGGCGCTGGAACGCACCGCGGCGGTGGCCCGCGCACTGGCGGCGTCGCTCAAGGACGAGCCCGAGGTCGCGAACTACCAGGTCTATGTCGGCACCGCCTCGCCGTTCAATTTCAACGGTCTGGTGCGGCATTATTTCAACCGCTCCGGCGACCATGTGGCCGATGTCCAGGTCAACCTGCGCCCGGCCCACGAACGCGCCGCCCAGTCCCACGACATCGCCAAACGCCTGCGCCCGCGCCTGGCCGCGATCGCGGCGGCGGCCGGCGGCCGGGTGACGGTGGCCGAGGTGCCGCCCGGCCCGCCGGTCCTGCAAACCCTGGTGGCCGAGGTCTATGGCCCGAGCGAGCGCGACCGCCTGGCCCTGGCGGATGAGGTCAAACGCGTGTTCCGCGAAACCCCCGGCGTGGTCGATATCGACTGGTACATCGAAGCTCCCCAGACGCGGCAGCGCTTCGTGGTCGACAAGGAAAAGGCCGCCCTCGCGGGCGTCTCCACCGCCGACATCACCCAGGTCGTCAGCCTGGCCATCGTCGGTCAGCAGGTCGGTCTCGCCCACCAGCCCCACGCGGCCGAGGACCTGCCCATCGTGGTCGAGCTGCCGGCGGCGGCGGTGCATCGCGGCGAGGACCTGCTCGCCCTGCGCGTGCGCGGACCCGGCGGCCTGTTGCCGCTGCGCGAACTGGGCCGGATCGAGCAGACCACGTTGGAGCCCAGCATCCACCACAAGAACCTGCTACCGGTGACCTATGTCGTGGCCGACGTGGCCGGCGTGGTGGAGAGTCCCGCGTATGCGATCTTCGCGATGAACGCCGCGCTGGCGAAGATTGACGCCACCCGCTTCGGCGGCGGCAGTGCCCAGCTCACGGTGCTCAATGGTTCCCAGCCGGCCAACGACCTCGCCCCGGCGATGAAGTGGGACGGCGAATGGCACATTACGTTGGAGGTCTTCCGCGACATGGGCCTGGCTTTCGCCGGCTGCATCGTGCTGATCTATCTGCTCATGGTGGGCTGGTTCCGCAGCTTCATCACGCCCCTGGTGGTGATGATCGTGATCCCGTTCTCGCTCCTGGGTGTGCTGCCGGCCCACGCCGCCTGGGGCGCGTTCTTCACCGCCACCTCGATGATCGGCTTCATGGCCGGCGCCGGCATCGTGGTGCGCAACTCGATCATCCTGGTGGATTTCATCGAGGCCGAGATCGCGGGCGGCAAGACCCTCGACGAGGCCGCGATCGAAGCCGGCCTGGTGCGCTTCCGCCCGATGCTGCTCACCGCCCTCGCGGTGGTGGCCGGCGCCGCGATCATCCTCGCCGACCCGATCTTCCAGGGCCTCGCCCTGGCGCTCATGGCCGGCTCCCTGGCCAGCCTGGTCACCGCCCCGGTGCTGGTGCCGCTGCTGTATGTGCTACAGCGGAAGTGGCTGGGGTGAGGTGATGGCGGCGCGCTGGCTACTGATCCTGCTGGTGCTGGCGGGCAACGGGGCGCTGGTCCAGGTGCTGGCGTGGGGCGCGATGATCGCGACCCGTGCGCCGGACATGGGCTGGAGCGCGGCCGTGGCTTCGACGTTTGGCGGCCAGGCTCCGTGCCGGATGTGCGTGGTGGCCCAGGCCCTGCGCGATGGTCCGGCAGCCGATGCGTTGCCCACCGGCCCTGCCACGAAAATCGTCCCCACCGCGACCCTGGCCCTGCTGCCAGCCGACCCGGCGCTGCTGCCGGTCGCCGATCGTCCGATCGCCCGATTGTTGATGCGGTCCGCACGCTGTCCGCCGGGACGCTGCCCGGCCCCGGAACCGCCGCCGCCGCGGCGGGTCTGACCGTTCCAATCCCCCCATCCCTGCATCGCGGCCACTGGCCGCGGTCCTACTCCCGTCGTGCCGTCTGCGGTGCGCCGGTCGGAGCGTTTCATGTCCACCCGTGCCCTCGCCCCACTCCTCTTGCTCGCCGCCGCCGTCCCGGCCGCCGAGACCCTCACCATCACTGCCGACCAGGATCCGCCGGCCACCAGCCTGGCCCAACCGGCAGACCCTGCCGCCGCGCTGCGCGATCTGCCGGGCGTGGACGGCATCCGCATGGGCGGCACCGGCCTCGATCCGGTGATGCGCGGACAATCCGCTTCGCGCCTGCTGGTGGAGGTCGATGGCGCCTGTCCCCAGGGCGGCTGTCCGAACCGCATGGATCCGCCCACCACCTACGCTCCGGCCGGGGCCGACCAGGCCCGGGTCGAGGCCGGCGGGCTGTCGGTGCGGCATCCGGGGGCGCCGCTCGGCGTCATCACCCTCGACCGGCAGACGCCGGTCTTTGCTGACGGCCGCTGGCACGAGGCCACCGCCGAGGCCCGCGCGGGCAGCAACGGCGCCCCGCGGGAAGGCGGCGCGGGCCTGGCCCTGGGCGGGACCCAGGGCTTCGTCCAGGGGCGCTTCGCCGCCGCCACCGCCGAGGACTACCAGGACGGCGACGGCGCCGACGTGGCCAGCTCCTACACCACGAAAAAGGGTGGTGGCACGGTGGGCTGGACGCCGGCCGAACGCACCAGTCTCGACCTGTCCTATGACGTGACCCGGGAGCGGGATGTCCGCTATGCCGGGGCCAACATGGACGCCCCCCGGTCGGATGGGGCCACCACCAGCCTGCGCCTGCATCAGCGCCAGGCCGAGGGGCTTTTCGCCCTGATCAAGGCCGAGGCCTACACCAGCCGGGTCGAGCACGAGATGGACAATTACAGTCTGCGCCCGGCCACCGGCATGCTGATGCAGGTCCCCTCGACCAGCGCCAGCGATGGCGGACGGGCCGCGGTCGAACTGCGCCTGCCGCTGGGTCGGCTCGGTCTCGGCGTGGATGGCCGCCAACTGGCCCAGGATGCGCGCCGCTATCAGGGGACCAATCCGGCGGCCGTCGCCACGCTCAATTCGGTCATGTGGCCCGACATCCGCCAGCGGCAGATCGGTGCGTGGAGCGACTACACCATCCCCGTGGGTGAGCGGTTCCGGCTGGTGCCCGGTCTGCGCCTCGACCGTGTGGACAGCCGC
>JBILDK010000383.1:0-3321 GCA_044352625.1 Planctomycetota bacterium | reverse complement strand
CACCGCCATCGCGAGCAGGGCCAGTCATGTGGCTGGCATCGAGGCTGTGTCCCCAACCCTGCAGGTACCACTCTCCAGGGTCGGCAGAGAGCACCATGGCGGCAGCCGTTTCGCCCAAAACGATTCCCGCCCGGTCCACGTCAAAGGGGCGACAGCGCAGCGCATCGACGGCCTTTAGTCCGGCAAAGCCGTCCTCTACGAACGGTGCCAAGCGATCACCGCCCAGCACCAGCACGCGCCGGGCATCACCAGAAAGGATCGAGCGCGCCGCTTCAGCGAGGGCTGCCGGCCCGCTTGCACAGGCTGCTCCAAGGGCGATTGCCGGGCAGCCGAAGTGACTCGTCAGTTGTGCCGCAAGCCACGCAGCGCCACCGTGCCGGCGATCGCCACCGGGCAGGATGGCCTCGCACCACAGCGGGAGGTCACCCTTTGCGGTAGCGAGTATGACCAGGTCCGGCGACCTTCCGGCGCAGGCTAGGCGGCCAAGCCGTTTCAGGGTAATGAGCAGTTCATCGGGCAGGCGACCCGGCAGGGCGGAACCACGAGACAGGGCCTCAAGGGTGGCAGCGGCATCCCCGGCGGGCGACAGAAACGACCAACCGGCGATACTCGGCATGATGTCCAGCGTGTACGCTGCCGGCGGTCAGCAAGGGCTCTGGACGCCTCATGTTTAATCGGCAGGCTGCCCCCCACCTATGATTGATTGGAGGCACGGTCGCCTTGAAGCTCTGCCATGAATGCCGCGGTCGCCGTCACCGGCATGGGCGCCATGAGTGCCTGCGGCCCGGACCTCGCCAGCCTGGAGGCGGCTCTGCTGGTTGGCTGGGATGGCTTGGCCACGGGTATCATGGCGGACCTGCCGCTGGCGGCTCGCTATCCCGTGGCAGCGGTGGCTGGCGCGCTGGGCGGCGGTCCACGCGGGGTCGCCTTGGCGCAGCAGGCTGCGGTCGAGGCCATGGCGATGGCCGGCATCGACAATCGCCAGCTCGGACTCGCGGTCGGTTCGTGTACCGGGGGGATGCGGACCACTGAATCGATCTACTTGGTCGAGGGCCCGCAGGTGGCGCATCGCGCCTATGCCAGCCAGCCAGTGGGCAGCACGGCGGCGGCTCTCGTCCGACGACTGGGTCTTGGGGGTCCCGTGACCACGCATGCCGAGGCCTGCGCAAGCGCGGCGGCAGCGATGAGCGAAGCGATGGAGTGGATCCGCGCAGGGCTGTGTCCTGCCGTCCTCGTGGTTGGGGTTGATCCACTCACCCGCGTGACGATGTCCGGATTCGCCAGTCTGCAGGTCATCGATGCCCAAGGCTGCAGGCCGTTTTCCCAAGAGCGCGCGGGCATGAGCCTCGGCGAGGGGGCTGTGGCGCTGGTGCTGGAAGCGACGGACCACGCGCGCGCGCGGGGTGCCCGTCCACTTGCCAGCTTGCTGGGTTGGGGCATGCAGACCGAGGGCCATCACCAGACTGCACCAGAGCCGACGGGGATCTGGTTGAACCGGGCAATCGAGGCGGCCCTGGGCGATGCCGGGGCCCAGGCCAGCAGCATCGGATTTGTTGTCGCGCATGGAACAGGCACCAGCGACAATGACGCCGTCGAAGCCGCTGTACTCAGTCGAATGATGCCTCAGGCCCCGGTCGCCTCGGTGAAACGCACGGTCGGACATACCATGGGGGCCGCCGCCGCCTTCAATCTTGTGGCTGCGTGTCTGGCAGTGCGCCGTGGAAAGCTCAGCGTCACCGCCGGTGGTGGTAGCGACCTGCCCGGCCTCGACGTCGTGCGCCAGGCGCGGAGCGCCACGATCGATCTGGCAATGGTCACCTGTCTCGCCTTCGGCGGCGTCGATGCGGCGATCGTGGTGGGGAGCGGTGATCGATGCCGTTGATTCCACGCATTCTTGGGGCAGCCGTCGTGGTGGCCGGCCAGGCTTCGTCCGCACGCCCGGTCTGGCTGCCGGCCATAAAGGCTCGGCGCCTGGATCCGTTGACGCTACTCGCCGCCCAAGCGGTCGACCGCCTCGGTGGCTCGTGGCCTGCCCAAGCGGCCGTGGTGGTTGGCAGCGCGTGGGGCTGTGTGACCTCGACCCTGCGCTTTGCCGATGATCTGCGGACCTTCGGCGAGGCGGGCGGCAGCCCCACGGCCTTTTCGTCCAGCGTACACCACAACCTCGCAGGCAGCCTTGGTGAGCTGCTCCAGGCGCACGGACCAGCGGCGACGATCTCGCAAAACAGCCAGAGCGGTCTTGCTGCTCTGCGTTGGGCAGGGGTCCTCGTCGCCACCGGTCGAGCCCCCGAGGTCCTGGTGGTTGCTGCTGATCTCGCCAACCCGTGGACGATGAGCACGGTGGCGGCGCTCAGCCGGTGCCCGTTCTCCATCGCGGGCGGGGCGACAGCCCTGCGCATTGGTGTGGGGAAGGGTCGGCCGTTCTCATTTGCGCCGCCACCGTCCGCGATCCTGCAGTGTGATGCCGGAGGAATGACTCCAGCCGAGGAGCGCCATCTTGCGCGGGCACCAATCCGCCGTTGTGCCGCTATCGTGCACGGTTGCTGGTGGCCGACCGCGGCTCTTGCCGCGGTGCCCTGGGATGAGGACGTGGAGGTGGTGGTGTCCGAGCCGAGTGCACCGTTGGAGCTGTCAGCATGGATCGGTCGCCCAGCGTAGGTCAGTTTGTTGGTCTCGTCGCCGGTTGCTCGCTGGCGGCGGGGGGAGTCGTTCCGGCCGTGGATCCGTGGATGCTCGCGGTGGCAGGATTGGCGCTCGGAATTGGTGTCAGCGCCAGCCTTGCTCCGGCCGTGCTTTCACTGGCGGGTGCGGCCACGGTGCTGGCGATTACGGATGCCCCATGTGGTTTGCTCGTGTCAGCGCCGTTGGTGGCGGCGGTGCTGGCGCGTTGTCGGACCGTGATGGCGACGTCCTTCTGGGACGCGCTGCCGTATTTTGCCGGCGCTGCGCTCGGAGGCAGTGGTACGTTCGTAACTGCCGGCGTGGCGTGGATTGTAGCCTGGGCTCTCGCCCCTGGACCTGGGCGTCCGTCGCGCGATCTGGCCACCGTGCTCAACACGGTATGTGGCCAAGGCGTCTTTGTCATGATGTGTCTGGTTTTGCCGTTGGCCTTTCCCCTGCTTCTGCTGCCCAGTCGCCGCCGGCTCATCGCGTTCCTCGTCCGCTGGGGATCCCGCTGCATCCTGGCCTCGCCGCAGTTGCTGCGCTGGTTCAAGCGGGATCTGCGGACGAGCTCCTCATCGCCTGATCTGATCCTCTCCAACCACGTCTGTGTACTTGATATTCTCGCAGTGCTGGCTGTCCCTGGACGGTTGCGGGTCA
>JBILDK010000382.1:0-3323 GCA_044352625.1 Planctomycetota bacterium | reverse complement strand
AATGACCTGACCGATCCGACGAAGGGATGGAATGAAGTGGTCGATGCGGCGGGTGTCGTGATCAGCGGTGGGCCGAATCCACAGGGTACTAACTTGTATTGCACTGAAACCGCTGGCAGAACAACAAGCGATTCTTGGCCCGATGCCATTCGTGTGACCCTGATTACCGCAGGCAGTGGGCGGAAGAGTAATCCCGATCCGGCGCGGTTCGCTACCCGAGGGTTCCTCGCGCGGGATATCAATGACAACGATACCACCACCGTGCGTATCGGCGGCATTAAGACCCTGCCTGCTGGTCGGGGCGCAGTGTTGCGTCTCATGGATCCCAACGATCCATCCAAGGTCGAATGGCTGGGTTACACCGCGTTCCGCAACGGCCTGCTGGAAGGGGTGACCCGCGGGGCCATGCGTACCGGGACCACGCCCGGGTCAGCGGGCTATGCCTTCCCGCGCAACACCCCCGTCGCCGTCGGCCGCATCCACCGCCTGGTGCGCACGCTGCCGCCCTGAGCCAATGGGTTGACCCTGGGGAGCTTAATATTTTTATTGAATAGCAATTCTATGAATCGTCATAATTCCATTGATTTTCATAAATTTGATGAACCATAGAAATTTATGACGCCCCGAGGTACTGAGAACGTGGGTGATGCCGTGGTTGCGGAGTTGGCATCGGCGGTGGCCCGTGCCGGGTGGGCTCTGACGGTGACGGATCGGCTCGTGCCGTGTGCTGTCCAGGTCCGCAGCCCCGCTGGCGGGGAGGTGAACCTCAGGCTGCACGTGCGGTCGGTCGGAGCGACCCTTGAGCGCGTGCTGGAGCTGGTGGCGCTCGCCCAATGGCGCTGCCATGCCGGCGCATGGTCGCTCGCCACCGGGCTGCTGATCCGCGTGCCCCGGCTGCCGGCTGAGTCCGGGCGTTGGACAACCGCCATCGACCGGATCCGCGGTTCGTCAACCGCTGGGGCCGTGTCGCTCCTGATCTGTTCGGCGCGCGGTGGAGCGATCCTGCGCCTGCCTGGATTGTCCGCCGTGGTGACCGATGAGGCCCGCGCGGGTGACCTGATGCCTCTGGAGCCCGGGTTGCCACGCCATGAGGCAGCGCTCACCGTCTTGAAAGTGCTGTTGGCGGTTTCGACCCGGCAGACGGCGGGTTGGTGGGGTGGACCGACCGAACCCATCACCACCGGCAGCCAGTTGGCGCGGCTGATCGGACGTTCATCCGCCACCGTCTATGCCGTGCTTGAGATCCTGGCCAAACGGGGGTGGGTGCGTACGGGATACGGCAAGCCTCTGCGTCTGCTTGATCCAGGAGCTGCTGCTATGTGGTGGCTGGACCAGGCGAAGCATCAGCCCCGTCCCCTGATTCCGGTGCGTCAGGTCTATGGAGATCCAGCATCAACGTGGGAGGGGGTGATGGCGTGGCTGCGCACCTGGCATGCAGGTTCGGCGGCTGGTCGCCAACGGTGGGCGATCAGCGGTTGGGCTGCGTGCCACCTGCATGGCTTCGGGGTCGTGCAGCATCCGCAGGCCAAGCCGGTCACGGTGACCATGGCCGGGGATCGGGCCGCGGTCGCCAGCGTGCTCCGCTCCTGGTCGCTCATCACATGCGCGCCTCATGAGGCAGGGTTCTGGATCGAACCCACGGCGGAATCCGGTGCTGCTCTGGCGGCAACGGTGGTGATCGACGGCCTGCCGGTGGTGGATGGTTGGCAGGCGGCGCTGGATGTCGCTGCCGATCCCGATCGCGGCATCGAGCAGGCCTTGGCCATCGTCGAGCGGTTGGGATTATCAACGGCATGAGCCCGACGGAAAAATCCCGGCTGCTGCTGCAACGGACCATGTCCGCCCTGGGGCCGTATCGCGACGAGGCGATCCTGATCGGCGGCATGGCCAAGACGTTCTACCGTCAGGTACCCGGATTCCGCGATCAGGGTATCGTGCCCCAGGCGACCCTTGATGTGGATCTCGCGGTGCCCGAGCCGTTGCTGCTGCGCGAGGCCGTTTCCTTGCATGCCCGTCTCGAAGCCCATGGGCTTCGGCGTTATGTGACCATCGACCTGGACCGTCGTCCTGCCGCTCATCGCTACCATCTGGCCGAGGATGGGGTTGAGCGTCCTGCGGCCGTCCATCTTGAATTCGTGGTGCCGTTGCACGGCCCCGAGCGCGATACGCCGGGCCATCCCCAAGCTGATCTCCTGGCTTCGGCCCTGCGTTTCATCGATCTGCTCCAGGCTTTGCCGGTGACGATCACGGATCCCGACCTGGGGTCGCTGCGTCTTGCCCACCCATTGACCTACGCGATCCAGAAGACCCGGATCGGATCGGCCCGTCGGCATGGCAAGGCTGAGCGGGACCTGGCGGATGCGTTCTACGTCCTGACCGGTTTCCATGCTGAATGGGCATCGTGGCGCATGGTCTGGGAACAGCTTTGCGCCGACCGTCACACCTGGGCGCAGTGGCTCGCCACCACCAATGCGCGGTGGTGGGAGCTGTACGGAACCGACCTCACGCCACGTTGTCGTACCGTAGCCCAGATCGTCGGCATGGATCCGCGCCGGGTGCAGCGTGTCATGATGGATTTCCTGGAGCAGGTCTGCCCAGGTCGGCCGGCGGACCCAGGCCGCCGGTGTGACTGATCCGGTGAGGTTCCAACGGCAGGTTGGAAACCAGTCTGCCACCTGCCCCTCGCCTCTGCCAGCGGGCCGGTATCCTCCCGCCGATCATGATGTATCTCACCCGCCGCTTCGCGTTCAGCTCCTCGCACCAGTTGGTGTCGCCGCACCTGGATGGGCCGACCATGGCCTGCACCTATGGGCCGTGCACCAACATCCACGGGCACAATTACCGGCTGGAAGTCACGGTGCGCGGGGTGGTGGATCCCAAGACCGGGTTCTTCTGCAATGTGATGGAACTGGCACGCATCGTCGAGGATCTGGTGGTGCGCCATGCGGACCACCGCTTCCTGAATGATGTGCCGCTGTTCCAGGGCATGATCACCACCATGGAAAACATCGCCGGGCGGGTGTGGACCACCATCGAGCCGGCCCTTGCGGGCAAGGGCATGGAACTGGTCGAGGTGCTGGTGGCCGAGACCGATGACCACTGCGCGCGCCTGCGCAAGGAGTGACAGGGGTTACTTTCGTCATCCGGGCTGGTGATCCTAAAAATCGCAATGGACTCGGCCAAGGGGCATGCATCAGTCGTTGATTCGGAGCTATCGAACATGTTCCGCGCTCACCCGCTGGGTGAGTTCGAAAAAAGGAACAGGATGGGGAGGATGGGGAGGATGAAGCCGTCGAATGCCCCGGTGAATTCCATCCTTCCCA
>JBILDK010000047.1:0-11124 GCA_044352625.1 Planctomycetota bacterium | reverse complement strand
CGTGGACTGACCTTGCCGCGCACTGGCGGACGGAAACCGGCTGTCAGGGGAATCGCATCGGGCTCGCCGTCCTTGTCACGCCAGTAGTGGACGATTTGTCCTGCCTTCTCTTCGATCGACATGCGGGCCAGGAGGTCCTGGACCCGCTGGTCGATGGCGTCGGCGGCAGGAATCGCAGGAGAGATCAACAGCGCGGCAACGATGCCGAGCACACGACGATGGGAGGACATAGGAACGATGCGAGACATGGTCATTCCTTGAAGCGGAGACGACGGCAGATGGCAGATGTGGTCGTTATGGTGTTCGAGGGGTAAGCGGTCCGGCAGGTGTCAGCGTGATGGAGCGGAGTTTCAGGTGTCCTGACCAACTGTAGCAGTGGATTACGGCATATACTCCGGGCTATTGCATGGTGATCGGCCAGAAGACCCGGTCATCTGGGTACATCGAGGCGTCGAGCGCCTCATGGCCCAGGATTGCGTAGTGGCAGATCCAGTTTCTGGGCGACCCAGGCGCGCAGGTGCTGGCGTTCGGGCGTATCGCGGAACAGGATCTCGGCGGAATGGTTGACGAAGGGCAGATCGATGATGGTGATGTCGGCCGTCGGGGCATGACGGGCGAGGAAGGCGCGGGTGTCCTCGATGATCGAGATGGGCTTGAGATCCAGTTTGTCCCGGGCCACTTCAAAGGTGGCGAGCTGGTCTTTGGCGATCGCCGCCCGCAGGGCCTTGTCGTTCCAGGGCTGGGGCAGGACGCTCTGCTCGCCCAGGATGTACTGCGGAGTTGCGCCCAGACGGGCGAGGCGTTCCGGGGCCTTGGCCTGTTCCTCCGGCGTCATGCCCCAGGGGATGTGGGCATCGTCGTAATGGCTGAAGGGAACCATGGCCCGCCACAGCGTGGCGATCTGGTCATCGTGCAGGCCGATGTAGTTGCAGGCGATGGCGCCCCGGGAATGGCCGGTGAGCAACACCCGCGCTGGATCGCCCGACCAGGCGGCGCAGATGGCCGGCACCGCCTCCTTGGCGTAGGCCACGGTGGCGGCCACGTCACCCCACCACATGGCGGCATCGGTCTTTCCATCGACGGCGACGAAGGGCAGGATCACCCAGATGAAGCCCCGTCCACCGCTGATGCCCATGCCCCCACCGATCAGGCCGTCCTTGACCTGCTGGGTGTTGCCCAGGTATTCCACGATCACCGGGAAACGCCGGTCCGGCGTCCAATCCTCGGGCAACCAGATGGCATGGCGCACCTCGGTGCCGGCGTAGGCGGGCAATTGCTGCAGGACCAGCCGGCCGGGTGCCGGTTCACCGTCACTGACCGCTGGCTGTCGCACATCCGCGGGAATGAGCAGGGCATCCGGCGGCGCGTCCGCACGCGGCGGGCGCTCGATCGGGATCGTAATGTCGGTGATCTCGATTTTGGCGTACCGTTCCCGATGCGTGCAGCGCACGCTGATGACATCCCCTTTCCGGATCACCGAATTGCGCCCATTGAAGTAGTCCACATCGGGTTCGCCTCCGGTATCGATCCGACTCACACCTTCAAACCCACCTCGTTCACGGTGATGGCCGCTGACCCAATTCGTGCCATCGGCGTGAAAGAGAACCGGCGCATCCGGTGAGGCTGCCTTGATTGCCTCACGATCATCCTCACTGAGATGTGTATTCGTCTCGATTCGTTCCTGGAACAACTGGGCACTGCTGATCATGAAATCGCTGAGGCACGCCGATCGAACCTCCGCACCACGAGCGAGGTTGAAGCGGCTGTGCAGATAGCTGACATGGGCTTCGCCGGTCCTGATCCCTTCGCCGGCGAGGAGCGGATCACGCATGTGCGTCTGCAGCACCCAGCGGAAACTGACGGTTGGCAGCGAGGTCAGCACAAGTCTGACATCAGACCGGGATCCAGGGGCCAGGCTCATGTCTTCGTGATATTCCCCACCAGGCACCTCGGCGCGGACAAGGAAGGTTCCCGGAGAGACACCGTCAATGCGGAAGCGTCCCTGGTCGTCAGCCTTGGTGTTCGCCCAGTCGCAGATCCGTACGATGGCGTGGGCAGCCGGAGTCCCGTCAGCTCGGACCACCGTGCCGGCGAACAGGCAGGATTCCTCCGGCGTCAGCTTGGTCATCGCGAGGTTGAACCGCTGAACCGCCGCGTCGTCCGTACGCACCGTGGCGGCAAGCTGCCGGTATCCGGGTACGGTGGCCATGACGGACACCTCGCCGCCACCACGCGTACCATGCCAGAGGAATGTCCCGTTGGGGGATAAGGCGCCCTCCCCACCGACCTCTTCCCCATTGACCATGACGATGAGATCTTCCCGAGACTTCCGGTCCTCTGGGAGCGCCAATTGCATGATCAGGAAGTTGCGGTCCCGCAGGTTGTCCTTGGCTGCGGGTGCAAGGTAGGCCGCCAATTCGTCGCCATTGCCCTTGACGATCAGCGCCGCGAGACGTTCCCCGTCCGGCTCGAACGCCAATTCTGCAGCGGCACGTAGTTCCTCTTTGTCAGGCATACCAAGCTTGGTGCGGACACTCAAAAGCTCTTTCAGGAATGTGCCTGACGGTTGGTAGCCGATCAGCGTCTGGACCGATGCCTCCGTGACCGGATCAGCGAATGCGAAGGTGGGATAGCCGTTGGCTCCGTACCTGGCATCAACGATTGTGTCCTCCATCGACTTGAACCACACGAAGTCTGCCAGCGCCTCACCCACCCCGGAGTTCAGCAACGTGGTCTGCTCCATGTAGTGACAATAGCCGCACCACGGAGCCGACATCATGATGAACAGCGGCTTCTTCTCGTCCCGCGCCTTGGCCAACGCGGTGGCGTAATCCGGCTGCCAGGGCAGTGCCGCCGGGCCCTCGGCCGCATGCATCGGAACAGCCATGACGGCGAGAACAGGCAGCACATACATAAGGGCCTTCATGAAGCCAATCCCATGACGGATACGGGTCGTGAGGTTGGTCGTCATGGTTGTTTCGCTCCAGGAGTGGATCGGGGGATGGGTGCGGCTGATGGACCACCCGTGCCCAGTGTCTTGGCAAGCCAAGCGCGGACGGCCTGGCGCTCGGGCGTTTCCCGCAGCCAGCTGGCGGATCCGTGGTTGACCCAGGGCAGGTCCATGAACGTGACGTTGCCGTGCGGACAATGCTGCCTGAGAAACACGCGGGTCTTCTCGTACTGGACGATCGGTACCAGTTTGAGCGCCGCCTTGGCCGTGGCGAAGGTGTCCAGGTTCTGCGCGGCGATCTGCTGGCGTAGGCCGGTGTCCTCCCAGGGCTGGGGCGAGGTGGTGTGCTCGCCCACGATGAGTTGCGGCGTGCGCCCCAGCCTTTTGACCCTTTCCGGCGCGGCGTGCTGTTCCTCCGGGGTCATGCCCCAGGGCACATGCATGTCATCGTAGTGGCTGACGATGATCATGGCGCACCACAGGCGGGCGATGTCGTCATCGTGGAGGCCGATGTAGTTGCAGGCGATGCCGCCGCGCGAACTGCCCACCAACGCCACCCGCGTCGGGTCGCCACCCCAAGCGGCGCAGATGGCCGGTACGGCCTCCTTGGCATAGGCCACGGTCGCTGCCACGTCGCCCCACCACATCGGTGTGTCGGTTGTGCGATCTGCGGCGATGAACGGCAACACCACCCAGATCATCTCCTGATCGACGCAGAGCGGATAACCGATGGAGCGCAGATCGCGGACCTTGGCGGTATTCCCCAGGTATTCCACCACCACCGGATAGGTCCGCCCGCTGACCCAGGTCGGGGGCAGGTAAACGGTGTGGCCCACCTCGGTGCCGGTGTAGGCCGGAAGGCGCTGCCAGGCGACCACCCCGGGTCGCGGATCGCCCGCCGCGACCGTCTGATGCTGCAGATCGGCGGTGATGGTCAGCACATCGGGATGCGCGTCCTGGCGGATCGGGACGAGCGGGAAGCCCTGGTCGGTCTCCTGCGCATGTCCCGCGAGCGCCACCAGGAGGATAAGCAACGAGTGGCAGGCGGCATTCACGGCGCACTCCGTTCCCGGTCGACGCGACCGAGGCGCAGGATCAGCCAGCCGAGGGGATGCAGGCAGGCGGCGATGAGGAACCAGGTGGTGTAGCTGTGTTCGCTGACCAGCCGGCCGACAGTCTGGTTCATCACCACCCCGCCGACGGTGCTGCCGGCGGCGACGACGCCAAAGGCGGTGGCCACCATCCGCTGGGGCACCTGATCCACCAGCAAGGCGCTAATGTTGGTCAGCCACATGAGGTGCGCGAACACCACCAGCATCGCCACGCCCAGGCACACCCACAGGGAGGGCGCGAAGGGCAGCAGGGCCGACAGCGGTGGCAGCAGGGCGCACAGCAGCATCGCCCGCATGCGCGCAGCGGGCGAGGAACTGCCCCGGCGGATGTACCACGCCGACAGCAGGCCACCCGCCAGGCAGCCGATGTCTGCGGCCAGGAACACCACCCAGGTGATCCCCAGATCCGCCTGCGCCACCGCCCGGTCCTTGGCGAGGTATTTGGCGAACCAGAATTGATAGAAATACCACACCGGGTCGGTGAGCATGCGACCGATCAGCAGGAGCCAGACCTCGCGCCGCGCCAACACCGCCAACCAGCGGCGGCCCTCACCCTGCTCCGCCTCGGCCGGGGCACTCGGCGAGGTGGCGGCAATCGCATCGGTCAGCGCCCGCTCCTGAGGGGTGATGCGGGGGTGCTCGCTGGGACGGCGATACAACCAGAGCCAGGGCAGCACCCAGACCAGGCCGGCAGCACCGGTGACCAGGAATGCCGTCCGCCATTCGCTCCCGCCGCTGGCAAGGGAGAGGATGAGCACCGGGGCGATGGTCGCACCCAGGGTCGCACCCATGGTGTACAGGCCGATGGCGAAGGCGCGTTCCTTGGCGGACGTCCATTCCGAGACCGCCTTGGTGCTGGCCGGCCAATTCCCTGCCTCGCCCAGGCCCAGGAGCACCCGGCACCAGGCAAGGCTGGCGAAGGAGTTCGCCCAGGCGTGGGCCATGGTGGCCAGCGACCACCAGGTGATGTACATCGCCAACCCCCAGCGCACGCCGATGCGGTCGATCAGACGACCGGCGATGAGCAGCGAGACGGTATAGGCGACAAGAAAGCAGCTTGTGATGTGACCGTAATCGATGTCGCTGAGGCCAAGGTCCTTCTGAATGGTCAGGGCCAGCAGGGACAGCACCTGGCGATCGACGTAGTTGAGGACGGCCGCCAGAAACAGCATGCCCACAATGGCCCAGCGCAAACATGGGATGGTCCGCATCCCCCCATTATACAGGTGCAGGTGCAGAGATACCAGTCCTCCGAGCCGGTGACCAGGTGTCCTGAACCGGTGATCCGGAGAAGCACAATTCCGACAATGTGAGTTGCGACGATTCGGTTGATCGCCATCACGGTGAACGCCCCCGACCTCGCAAGACCTAGGCCCGAAACCAGGAGCTATCAACCATGAACCATGAACCATCAACTGCGGTTTTCGGGTTGAGAATGACATGGGGACCCGCGGAGTGGACGTAATGACGCTTTAGAAAAGCGCCTCTTTAGCTGTTTTTATGGCCCAGCATGCGACACCGGAGGTCTGGCTGGCGCGCAGTGTTGAACGGCGCTGCCAAGGGGTTCAGCCCACCGTGTCGCCGTAGGCGAACGCCCTGGCGACGGGATGTCGCTCGGCCTTCCCGCCGGCACATGTATCCATCTAAAAATCAAGGCGTTCGTACTTGAATGAATCATTGGGATCCTACGGTTGTCCCATGACGTCTACCAGCCCGGATCGCTACAATATCCCCAGTGTGGTCAAAGCCTGCCAGGCTCTGCGGCTGATGGCTGAAGAACGGACCCCGATCACTCCCAGCGGGCTCGCGAAGCAGCTCACGATGTCGCGCACCACGGCCTACCGCACCCTGCGGACCTTCGTCCATGAGGGGTTGGTCGAAGAGGTTGCGGACGGCTATCGGCTGGGCACGGGGATGCTGCGTCTCGCGCTGGGAGTCATGGATCAGCTCGATGTACGCAAGGTGGCGACACCGGTGCTGCGCCAGTTGTCCGAGCGCTCGGGCGAAACCTCGCATCTCGCCGTCCTGGCTAGCGGCAAATCGTTACTGGTGGAGGTGGTGGATAGCCCCAATCCATTGCGCGTCGCGAGTCGGCCGGGCGCGCTGGTGGATCCCTACTGCTGCGCCACGGGGAAGGTCCTGCTTGCCCACCTGCCACCCGATCAGCAGGCGGCGCTGGTAGCCAGCCAAGTCTTCACTCCCCGCACTCCCCGTACCATCGTTACCGCCGACGCGTTCACCGCAGAACTGTCCAAAGTGGTGTCCTTGGGCTTCGCCCTCGACGACGAGGAGTTCATCACTGGCGCCCGCTGCCTGGCCGCTCCGGTGCGGGATGCGGCCGGACGGGTGTGCGCGGCGGTGGGTATCACCGCCGCGGCTTCACGCTTCACCCCGATGCGCACTGGCGACATGGCGGCCCTGGTCATGGATTCTGCCCGCCAGCTATCGGAATTGATCGGCTGGCGCCGAACCGCAGACGGCACGGGGGCAGCACCCCGGTGATCGTTGGGTCGACGTCAGGCGTTGGCTATGGCAGACAGGTACCGAGCAGCCGTACGACGACATCGCTGCGTCCGGTGTACACGGCCGCCGTCAGTTCGGCCAGATTCCGGCGCAGAGCCTCGGCCTGTTCGGGCTGGCGTTCCATGCGCTCCAACAACCGACCCCGGGCGGCGCGGAACACCCCTTCGCAGATCCACCAGGCGTTCATGTGCCGCTGCCGCAATGAGGCGGCGGCTGCCAGGCGGTCGAGTTCGGGCGTGGTCAGGCCACACGTCCAGGCGGCGCGATAGATTTCAAGCGCATGCACCCATGACTCCTCGGCCAGTTTCAGATACAGCTCATGCATCCCCTTCCAACCGAGTGCGCGCGGGTCGATCAGGTCCGCCTTCTGCGGATCGACCCCCTCCGTGACGTAATCCTTCAGGGCCACGGTGAGGTCGAACGTGCGGTTGCCGGTATATGAAAAGGCGATGGTGTCGATGAATCCGTCGGCATCGGTGTCGGTGTAGGTCACCACTTCGCCCACCACCGACGCACGTGGCTTATCCGACATGGCGCCAGCGCCGCCGTGGAAGGCGACATCCTTGTCCACCAGCCACACTCCCAACTCGGCACCGTACAGGTGCAGTTTGCGGTCGAACCGACCGATGTAGAGCTTGCCACCGCCTGAGTTGTCCTGATCGAATTCGCCGCGATCACCCAGGGAATCGGCCTGCGGATGGTGGCTTGGTCCGGGGACGGCGCTCGCACCCATCTCGGTGTCACGCGCCGAGGCGGAGAAGACGTCCACCGGCCGGTTCTTGGCCGTGTTGTCCGTCGGAAAGTACATCTCCACCCGCTCCCAGCGGTGATCATCGCCATCCTCGTCGAACACCAGATTCATGCTCTTCCAAGCGGTGGTGAAGAACGTGTCATAGCCCTTGGTCCGGTCCATAAAGATGAGTTCGTTGACCCGCCTCCACTCATTATGCTGGAAGCAGGCATCGAATACCGGATTGCCCGCAAATGATGTCAGCGGATGGCGCATGGTCGACATGTCCACCGCCGCACCCAGGCCATAGAGCGTCATGTCGTAGGAGTTCTCCCGTCCGAATCCGGAATTATTGTCGAGATCCCAGGATATGTGGCAGCGGTCCAAGGTTGTGGGGATCTGGACCTTGCCCTGCTTGAATGGGATGGGCGCCGCCCAGCGGATGGTCATCTCCGAGACACCATCGTCGTCCTCGTCATAGAACGAAAATGGGCATTCCCAGGCGAGTCGTGGATCGTTCATCAATTGCGGGGCATGGATGGACTTGATAAAGTCATTGTTGCCGTGGTAGTTGGCCAACCAGGCACATGTACCGGTCCGGTACCAGCAGCTGTGGTGGAAATCAAACTTTGTCCAATCGATACCCCACAACACCCCGCGGCGGTCGTGATTGATCATCACCGCCCATTGGCCCATCTCTGTGTAATTCTTTTTCGTGGGATCCCACCCCTTGGGATTCTCCGCCACTGCCTGCACATCAGGAATCCCATCGCCATTGGTATCGCACCAGCGCACCGCCAGATCACCGTCTCCATCGTACACGCCGTCGCCGTTCAGGTCCACTTGCATGGTCCCGTTGACCGCACTGCCGCGTTGATCACCGGGACGCATCGTCCCCCCCTCGTCGAGCCAGCGCACGCGACGACCATTCCACCAGCGTTCGATGACATTGGGCTTCTCACCGCCGCCGACCGTCAGGTGCAGGATCTGGTTGTCGGGTTCCTGACTGCCGAGCGCGGATCGACGCCAATCGATGTCCTCCGCCACGATTACCCCAGGAAGCAGGAGACACCACAGTGTACACTGTTTCATCATCGTGATTCCTTGATTGATACGATCAGTTGTCTTAGAGGCCGTCGCTGGCGCGGGCAATGACCTGCTGCCACGCCTCGGTGGTGGTGATCCGCCCGGCCTTGACCCAGGCGAACCCGCTGCGGAAGCGGATACGGCCAGCGGCATCGGTGGTCATGAGCGCAATGGCATGGCTGGAATCGGCCGGCGTGGGGGTGCGGATCTCCAACAACCGAGCACCGGCCGGTAGGGCGATACCGGTGCCCAATGGTCCGACGCCCGGGATGTCCTCCCACACTGCGATCCACCGCCCCGCTGGGTCCAACGTGGCCACGCCTTTGCCATCATGGGTGGTGACGCCGGCGGCCACCACGTGGCCAACCAGTGGCTTGCCCCCCTGCGTGAAGGTGGACGTGGAGGTGAACCAATCGTCGCCCAAGGCGATAGAGATGGTCTTCGCCTCCAACACGGGCTCTTCGCCCTCGGCCGATGGATAGCGGTAACTCAGCGTGAACGTGGAGCGTTCACGGCTGCATTCCTCCACTCGCCAATCCACCCACAGCCCCGCCACCACCATCCGCTCATCAATCCATAACGCCGTACCGCCGCACCCGCGGGACCGTCCGACATGATACTGATCGCTGCCCTCGCCGCGATCGTCATGGTAGGACAAACCCTTGTGCATCCCGGCGTACCAGCGGTTGATGACCGGGTAGTCGACCCGCTTGTGCCAGCAGTCGATGCCGCTGTCGGCCACCTGGCCCTGCAGCGCCGGTCCATAGGCCCGGAAGGCGACGCGGTCGTTTTCCCAGGCGAAATCATCAGCCCGCTCGGGAACATAGCGACAGAAGGTCGAGGGATTCTTGGCGAATCCCTGGGGGGCGGGCAACGGTGTGGCCGGCTTGGCTGATTCGGCGGCGACGGCCGATGCGATCAAGGTGGCGAGCAGAAGGAAACGCATGAAGGTGATCTCCTGGTGTGGTCTCAGCGTGGTAATGGCAGAATCCGGTATTCGAGGACCCCACCCGGTGCGGTGGCAATCAGCGGCTCCACCATCCCATTGGGATGCGAAACGAGGAACCCCGAACGCTTCCAGGCGATCCCCTGCGGCTGTACCACCTCGATGGCGACCCCATCAGCATCAGACCGGCGCAGTTCCGCCCTGGTATCGGACATGCTGAACTGGGTCTCGGTGCGGCCATCGGTCATCAGGGCAGGGTAGGTGACCGCCATGGATCCCGGCTGTGGTGCCTGCCAGCGGTCAATCACCTGAACCTGGCCATCCTGGAGGGTGATATCCTGCGTGATGTGGTGCTGGCCGATGCTGCCTGCCATGGTGAAGGCGACCGCCGTCGGGGTAACCGTGACTCGCTCAACACGCATGCGTGGATTGGTGACGGCAGACAACCGGGTGGTCTTGCCATCGCTGCCGGTCCAGAGCGGACCGATGGCCCATCCCTGACCACGACGGGCGGGATCCGCATCAATGGCACCGCTCGACGGCCCCAGTTGCGGATGGCTGCCTGCCAGATGAACACGGATCAGGCCGGTGGGATCGTGATGTTGGTCACCGTGGGTGAGGTACTGAACATAGGCACCTCCGGCATTGCCCACCACCGAAGCCAGTTCGGGCGTCTGAACCAGGATGCCGCCGAGATCCGCTGGCGCGGCCCGCTCGACAATGGAATCATCCGCGGCTTCCCAGGCGGCGGCGAGCATGGACATGGCAAGCAGATTGTAGGTAGCCACGTGGGTATAACTCATGAATCCATGACGCTTCTCTGCCGGATACCAGTTCTTCACGACCTGGCCAACTCCGTCTGGAGCGATCCAACTGTCGATGGAACGCAGCGCGAGCAGTGCCCCGTGCTTGAACATGCCAGCCTCGACCGGGCGACCGGCCTTCGCGTAGGCGGTGGCGTACATCTCGAAGATGGAGGCATTTTCAGCCTCGACCCAGATATGGTGGGCGCTGCGGCCACCGATGGGCATCTCGCCGTAAGGCGATTGCACCGCCAGGGCGCTCCAGGCGCCGCGCCACAGGCTGTCACGCCAGACATCAGCCATTGGACCGTGGTAACCGTCGAACAGGATCCCAACCATGAAATAGCGCCCGAAACCATCATAGGCGAAGGGGCCATGTCCCTCGAAATAGAATCCCAGTGGCGTCATGTGCCAACGCTGGAGGTCGAGATTATGATCAATGTAAGTCTGGGTCTGCCAACCGCAACGATGGCGCAGAAACTCCCCCCACAGATTGCAGGCGGTCCAGTTGCCCCAGGAGCCGTTTGGTGCCGAGTAGGTCTTCACCGGGTCCAAGGCCGAAAGCCGCTGCTCCCACACCGCGACCCGATCCTTCGGAGCCTGGTCCTTCAAGGCCAGATAGGCTCCCATCACCGCCCGGATGTAGAAGTCGGAGGTGTTCACCTCGCTGCCGGGCGCAATGTTGCCGACCTTCTTCAGGCAGCGGTCGAGCAGATCGCCGCTGGTGACGTCGAGCGCGCGCATGGCGCTGTCGAGCATCTCCGGCGAGCGGTCGGCTCCGCTGGCCACCAGGACGGCGGCGGCATGGGCGTAGCAGGGCGTCGCGTAATGGTACTCCGCTTTCTTCACCGGATCGATGATGCGGCCATCGGCGGCCTGGTGCTGGCGGAAGAAAGTGACCTGTCGGGCGATGATGCGCAGATAGTCGCGGCGGGCGAGTCGGGTGGATTCGAAGCTGGCGGTGGCGGCGCGTT
>JBILDK010000381.1:0-3337 GCA_044352625.1 Planctomycetota bacterium | reverse complement strand
ATCACCTCCATCAACATGCTGGAGCAGCTCGGCGCCTATGACGCGGACAAGAACCTCGACTACACCTTCTACGACGTGCTCGGCGACGTGGTGTGCGGCGGATTCGCCATGCCCATCCGCGACGGCAAGGCCGAGGAGATCTACATCGTGGTGTCCGGCGAGATGATGGCCATGTACGCGGCCAACAACATCTGCAAGGGCATCGTCAAGTTCGCCGAGACCGGCAAGGTGCGCCTCGGCGGTCTGATCTGCAACAGCCGCAAGTGCGACTTCGAGAAGGAACTCATCGAGGCCCTGGCCGAACGCCTCGGCACCCAGATGATCCACTTCGTGCCGCGCGACAATGTGGTGCAGCATGCGGAACTGAACCGCAAGACGGTGATCGAGTACGCCCCCACCGCCGGCCAGGCGGATGAGTACCGCGCCTTGGCGCGCAAGATCGACCAGAACAAGATGTTTGTGGTGCCCAAGCCGCTGACCATGGAGGAACTTGAAAACCTCCTGGTCAAATACGGTCTGGCTGCGTAACGGATCCGCCGCCCCGCCCGACGGCGGGGCGGCCCGGCTGCGCCGGCCTGATCGCGTTGCGATCAGCAGATCCTGTCCGCGGGGCGCCGCCCCGCTACTCCCCGCCAGGGGTCTCGCCCCTGGACCCCGCTCAATCCACGTCCCTGAAGAGGAACCCACCATGCCCGACACCATTCCGAGCGCTGAGACGGTCCGCGACGAGCTGATCAAGGCCTACCCGTCCAAGGTGGGCAAGAAGCGCGCCAAGCACATCACGGTCAACGATCCGGAGAATCCCCCGGAGATCGAGGCCAACGTCCGCACCATCCCCGGCATCATCACCCAGCGCGGCTGCTGCTATGCCGGCTGCAAGGGCGTGGTCATGGGTCCGATCAAGGACATGGTCCACATCGTCCACGGACCGGTGGGCTGCAGCTACTACGCCTGGATGTCGCGGCGCAACCAGGCTGCCACCGGCGACGGCGTGGCCAATTACCTCAACTACGCCTTCACCACCGACATGCAGGACGAGGACATCGTCTTCGGCGGCGAGAAGAAGCTGGCCCAGGCGGTGCGCGAGGCCTACGCCACCTTCAAGCCCAAGGCCATCGACATCTTCAGCACCTGCCCGGTCGGCCTGATCGGCGACGACGTCCACGCCGTCGCCCGGCAGATGAAGGAGGAGCTGGGCATCAACGTCTTCGGGTTCTCCTGCGAGGGCTACAAGGGCGTGTCCCAGTCCGCTGGCCACCACATCGCCAACAACGGTCTGTTCAAGAACGTGGTCGGCGAGCAGGACGTGGCCATCGACCATCCCTTCACCATCAACATCCTCGGTGAATACAACATCGGCGGCGACGCCTTCGAGATCGAACGCATCCTCGAGAAATGCGGCATCAAACTGGTCGCCACCTTCAGCGGCAATGTGAAGTACGACGACCTGGCCACCAGCCACAACGCCAAGCTCAACGTGGTGATGTGCCACCGCTCAATCAACTACATGGCCGAGATGATGGAAAAGAAGTTCGGTATCCCCTGGTTCAAGGTCAACTTCATCGGCGCCGACGCCACCGCCAAGAGCCTGCGCAAGATCGCGCAGTTCTACGGCGACAAGGCGCTGATCGCCAAGGTCGAAGAGGTCATCGCCGAAGAGATGGCGGAGATCAGCTCGGTGCGCAGCGAGGTCAGCGCCCGATTGACTGGCAAAAAGGCCATGCTGTTCGTGGGCGGCTCCCGCGCCCACCACTACCAGGACCTGTTCAGCGATGTGGGCATGGTCAGCGTCACCGCCGGCTATGAGTTCGCCCACCGCGACGACTACGAGAGCCGCCGCGTGATCCCCTCGATCAAGGTGGACGCCGACAGCCGCAATATCGAGGAGCTGCACATCGAGGCCGATCCGGCCCGCTACAAGCCAACCAAGACTACCGAGGAAAAGGCGGCGATGGAGAAGGACGGCTTCGCCTTCAGCGACTACGACGGGATGATGTCGCAGATGCGCAAGGGCACCCTGGTGATCGACGACATCAGCCACTTCGAAATGGAAAAGCTGATCAAGCTCTACAAGCCCGACATCTTCTGCAGCGGCATCAAGGACAAGTACGTGGTCGAGAAGATGGGCGTGCCCTGCAAGCAGCTCCACAGCTACGACTACGGCGGCCCCTACGCCGGCTTCAAGGGTGCCGAGAACTTCTACCGCGAGATCGACCGCATGATCAGCAAGCGGATCTGGAAGATGATCGTTCCGCCCTGGAAGCAGACCGCCGCCAGCGCGGCCTGATCCCACCAACCACACGACCAAGGTACGCCATGCTCGACATGACCCCCGCGACCAGCGTTGAGCGCACCGCGCTCAAGATCAACCCCGCCAAGACCTGCCAGCCGGTCGGCGCGATGTATGCCGCTCTCGGCGTGCATGGCTGCCTGCCCCACAGCCACGGCAGCCAGGGCTGCTGCGCCTACCACCGCAGCCAGCTCACCCGCCACTTCAAAGAGCCGATCATGGCCTCGACCAGCTCCTTCACCGAGGGTTCCTCGGTGTTCGGCGGCATGGCGAATCTGCAGCAGGCCATTTCGACGATCTTCGAGATGTACGATCCCGAGATCATCGCGGTGCACACCACCTGCCTGTCGGAAACCATCGGCGACGACATCCCGACCATCATCGGCAAATGCCAGATCGAGGGCAAGGTCCCCGAAGGCAAGGTCATCGTCCACTGCAATACGCCGAGCTACGTCGGCTCCCACGTCACCGGCTTCTCCAACATGGTGAAGGGCTTCGTCAAATACCTCGCTGCCAGCACCGGTCGGCGCAGCGATGCGGTGAACGTCATCCCGGGCTGGGTCGAGCCCTCTGATATGGCAGAGATCAAGCGCTACCTCGCCGCCTTCAAGCTGCCGGCGATCATGCTGCCGGACACCAGCAGCGTGCTCGATGCGCCGACCACTGGCGAGCACAGCTTCTATCCCAAGGGCGGGACCACCGTCGCCCAGATCCGCGCCATGGGCGATGCGCGGCATACCCTGGCCATGGGCAAGTGGGCCTCGGCCGACGCGGCCGAACTCCTGACCAAGCAGTGCGAGGTGCCGCACGAGGTCCTCGACCTGCCCATCGGCCTGGCGGCGACCGACCGCTTCGTGTCGGCCCTGGCCACGCTGTCGGGCACCGCCGTCCCCGAAGCGATCGAGGATGAGCGCGGCCGTCTGGTGGACGTGATCAGCGACATGCACCAGTACCTCGGTGGCAAGACCGTGGCGATCTGGGGCGATCCCGACCAGGTCATCGCCCTGACCGAGTTCTGCCGCGACATGGACATGAAGCCGGTGCATG
>JBILDK010000380.1:0-3348 GCA_044352625.1 Planctomycetota bacterium | reverse complement strand
GCAGCAGCTCCGCATCTTGGCCGAGGCGGTGATAGATGTCGAAGATGCGTTTGGGGGTGGCCATGGCGTGCAGTGGGTGGTGGGTGGTGGGTGGTGGGTGGGCGCGATCAGGTCTGTCCCAACCACCACGAATCCAGATTACTTCTTCTGGCCGAGATACAGCCGCAGCATCGCGGTGGTGGCCGGGTTGAAGCCGTCGACGCGGGTCTTCTTGCCCCTGCCGGTGCGGCTGACCGCCAGCTGCTTGCGCACCTGGCCGGCGAGGACCTTGCCCAGCTCGACGCCCCACTGGTCGAAGCTGTTGAGGCCCCACACGAAGCCCTGCACCGCGGTGCGGTGTTCGTAGAGCGCGAGCAGCTTGCCCACTGCCACCGGATCGCAGGCGCCGCGCAGCAGCAGCACGTTCGACGGACGGTTGCCGGGGAAGGTCTTGTGCGGGATGAGCGCCTCGGGCACGCCCTCGCGGCGCAAGTCGGTGTCGGCCTTGCCCACCGCCAGCGCATCGGGCTGGGCGAAAAAGTTCGACATCAGCTCGTCGTGGTTCGAGACCGGCTCGTCCTTGCCCAGCACCGGCTGGGCGCTCTGGGTGAAGCCGATGAAATCGCAGGGGATCACCCGGCCCTGATGGATGAGCTGATAGAACGAGTGTTGGCCGTTGGTGCCGGGCTCGCCGAAATCGATCTCGCCGGCGGTAAAGGGCAGCACGCTCCCATCAAGGGCCACACGCTTGCCGTTCGATTCCATGTCGACCTGCTGGATGTGCGGGGCGAGCTTGAGCAGCGCTTGGCAGTAGGGCAGCAGGGCGCGGGCTCCGTAACCCTGGAACGAGCTGTTCCAGATGCCGATCAGGCCCATGAGCACCGGCAGGTTGCGCTCGAAGGGCACGGTCAGCAGGTGTTGGTCGATGGCCCGGGCCCCGCCCAGGAAGGCCTCCACCGGAGCCCAGCCGTAATGCAGCGCCAGGGGCAGCAGGCCCACCGCGCTGCACACGCTGTAGCGGCCGCCAACCCAGTCCCAGAAGCCGAAGGCGTTCGCCGGATCGATGCCGAATTCGGCCACCGCCGTGAGGTTGGTCGAGACCGCCACCATGTGCTTGGCGACCGCTTTTTGCCCGAGCTTCTTCACCAGCCAGGCGCGCAGGGTGCGGGCGTTGAGCATGGTCTCGGCGGTGGTGAAGGTTTTGCTGATCACCACCACCAGGGTGGTGGCGGGATCAAGGCCCTCGGTGGCGCGGGCCACGTCGATCGGATCGACATTGGCCAGGAAGCGCAGGCGGCGGCCGGCAGCGGCCTTGGCGCAGGCGGGATCGGTGCGGATCGCCTCGGCCACGAAGTCCGGGCCGAGGTAGCTGCCGCCGATGCCGACCGCGACCACGTCAGTCAGCTTTTTACCGGTGGCGCCCTTGCGCTTGCCGGCGCGAACCTGCTCGGCGAAAGCTTTGATCGCGTGCTGGACCTTGTGCACCTCGGGCACCACGTTGACGCCATCGACCAGGATCTTCTGCTTGGCGCCGGCGCGCAGGGCCAGGTGCAGCACCGCGCGGTTCTCGGTGGTGTTGATCTTTTCGCCGTTGGCCATGGCCTTGAGCTTGTCCGCCAGCTTGGCCTCGTTGGCCAGGCCGATGAGCATGCGCATGGTCTCGGGCGTGGCGTTCTGCCGGCAGTAATCCAGCACGATGCCTTCGGCCTCGACGCGCATGCCTGCGCAACGGTCCTCGTCCTGCAACTGGTCGCGCAGGTGCAGGCGCTTCATCTCGGCGGCGTGCTGGGTGAGGGCTTTCCAGGTCGGGCTGTTGGCGATGGTCATGGCAGTTTGGTGGTTGGTAGTTGGTGGTTGGTGGTTGGTCGGTCGCAGCGAGTCACGGCGTGGCTGGTGGTGGGCTGGCTGTCCACCAACCACCAACCACCCCATCCCAACCACCGTGCTTCACGCCCGCGCATACTCGTCGCACAGTTCGTTGATGCGGCTGAAGACCTCGGCCATGGTTTTGGCGTCGGGCAGCAGGGTGATGCGGAAGGCGTCGGCGTAGGGCACGTTGAAGCCGTGGCCGGGGGTCACGAACACGTGTTTGCGTTCCAGCAGGTCGAGGGCGAACTGGCGGTCGGTGAACTGTGGCAGCACCCCGGGCCGTAGGCGCAGGAAGGCGTAGATCGCGCCCTCTGGGGTGTGGGTCTGGAAATACTTTCCGGCCTTCACCCCGTCGACCACGGCGCGACGCGTCTCGTAAAGCCGGCCGCCAGGGCACACCAGTTCCTTGATCGACTGGTAGCCGCCGAGGGCGGTCTGCACCGCCCACTGCCCCGGCACGTTGGCGCACAGGCGCAGCCCGGCGAGCAGGTCGAGGGCCAGCAGATAGTCCTTGGCGTGCTCTTTCGGGCCGCTGAACGAGACCCAGCCCACGCGGTAGCCGCAGGCGCGATAGACCTTTGACAGGCCGCCGAAGGTGGCGCAGAGGGTGCCCTTGACCAGGGTGGCCATGGGCGTGAACGCGGCGCCGTCGTACAGGATCTGGTCGTAGATCTCGTCGCTGAACACCACCAGTTGCCGTTCCTCGGCAATGCGCGCAATACGTTCCAGGGTGGCCTTGGGATAGACCGCGCCAGTGGGGTTGTTGGGGTTGATCACCACGATGGCGCGGGTGCGCGGAGTGATCAGCCGTTCGAGGGCGTCCACATCCGGCTGGTAACCCAGCTCGGCGGGGCACGGATAATGCACCGCCGCGCCGCTGTTGAGCGTGGCGGCGGCAGTCCACAGCGGGTAGTCCGGCGAGGGCACCAGGACCTCATCACCATCATTGAGCAGTGCGCGCAGGGTGAGCAGGATGAGTTCGCTGACCCCGTTTCCGATGAACACATCATCGGCGGTCACGTCCATGACGCCGCGCACCTGCTGCTGCATGACCACAGCCTCGCGCGCCGGGAAAATGCCCTTCTGGTGCGAGTACGGATCGGCCTGCTCCAGGTTTTCGATGATCGCCCGGCGCATGGTTTCGGGCGCGCGGAATCCGAACGCGCCGGGATTGCCCACATTGAGCTTAATGATTTCGTGCCCGGCCTTGGCCAATTCATCAGCTCGTCGAGCCAGGGGCCCGCGGATCTCATAGCGGACGTCGGCGAGGTGGCGGCTGGGTTCGAGGCGCGGCAGAGGCATGGCGCGGAGCAGGATATGCCACCACGGTGGGATGCCAGCGGGGGTGGGCACGCCCATGCCGGGGTCATTCCCGGGGAGCACAACCGTTCCGGACGCTCGATGTCGCACAGAGGCTCGTCGCGTTTCGCCGCCTTCATCAATCGTGTAGCGCCACTGCCGCTACAAGGTCCATGCAGGATTACCGCACGTCGTTAGTCA
>JBILDK010000379.1:0-3351 GCA_044352625.1 Planctomycetota bacterium | reverse complement strand
GCCGGAGAACGTCCCTGCGGCTTCTGCCAGGTCGCGTCGGCCCTGCGCGCCGGTGAAACGGGCTTGCCTGATACCGCCGTCGTCACGTTGAAGAAGCAGCCCGATGCGGTTCCTCCGCGCGTAGTGATCCACGCCCCATCTGGCAGGGCCGATGAACGCCCGCGCCCGGAAGCCCGCCTCGTGGCCATCAGTCGCGTCATCGTCCCGGACGTTCCACCGCCGAGGATCACCGGGAGCTGACCTCCCGGGATTGGACCCGCCGGGTCCGACCACCACCCTTGGCCGTCCCGAACCCAGGGCCGTGACGCGTGATCGCGTCCGGCCTGGCGTTTGGCGATTTTTGGAACCACCATGCGTCTCATCCCCACCCTCGCGGCCCTCGCCGCGGGCATCCCTGGCGTCATCACCGCCGCCGAACCCTCCACCACCATCGTCGTCACCGCGCCCACCGAGCCCGCCAGCCAACGCTCGCTCGCGGTCAGCCAGGCCACCGTCGCCGGCATTCCCGGTGGCGCCGCCGTCGTGCCGCGCTCGACCTTCGACACCGGCAAGGCCAGCACCCTGCGCGACCAGCTCGCCACCGTGCCCGGCGTGTACGTCCAGTCGCGCTTCGGCAGCGAGGAATCCCGCCTGTCCATCCGCGGTTCCGGCATCCAGCGCACTTTCCATCTGCGCGGAGTCGAGCTGCGCCAGGACGGCGTGCCGCTCAACCAGGCCGATGGCGGCGGCGACTTCCAGACCATCGAACCGCTGTTCACCGACCACATCGTGATCGAACGCGGCGGCAACGCCCGCACCGTCGCCAACCTCGGCGGCAGCGTGGACTGGATCAGCCCCACCGGCCGCACCGCAGCACCGGCCGAGGTCCGGGTGGAGGGGGGCAGCTTCGGCTATCGCCGGGTCGGCGCCGCAGGCGGCTTCGCCACGGACGGGTTGGATGGCTTCATCGGCGTGGCCGGGTACGAGCAGACCGGCTATCGCGATCACAGCCATCAGTCCAATCGGCGCGCCACCGGCAATGTGGGCGCCCAGCTTGGCGGCGGCTGGGACACGCGGATGTTCGCCGGGATCTCGGATTCCGACAGCGAGTTGCCGGGTTCCTTGACCCTGGCCGCATTCAATGCCGATCCCCGGCAGGCGGCCTTCAGCGCCATCGCCCGCGATACCAAACGCGATTATCCGCTGTACCGGATCGCCAATCGCACCGCCTGGGTTGGTGGCGACAACCGGGTGGACCTGGGCGGCAGTTGGATCCGCAAGGAGCTGTACCACCCGCTGTCGTTTGCCGAGATCGACCAGAACAGCGAGGACTGGGCCTGGGTCGGGCGCTTCACCAACGCCTCGGGCCTGGGCGATCTCGGACAGCGCTTCACGTTCGGCGCCACCTGGCAGCACGGGCGCACCGATGCGTGGCAGTACGGTTATGCCGTGCCCAGCACCGCAGGGCGCCTGCCGGGGAATCTGCGCGGCGCCCTCCAGGCCGACAGCCTGCAACGGGCCGACAATGTCCTGGTGGACGCCGAGGAGCGCATCGCCCCGGTGGAGGGATTCTGGGCCATCGCCGGCGTCCGTCACCTGACCGCCCGCCGGATCTTCGATGACCGCTACCTCGCCAATGGCGACCAGTCGAACCGGCGCACCGACACCGCCCTCCTGCCGTCGTTCGGGCTGCTGTGGGACCGGGTGCCCGGCATCCAGGCCTACACCAATCTGACCTGGAGCGCCGAGCCGCCGACCTTCGCCGAGTACGTCCAGACCGACACCAGCGGCCAGACCCGGCCGCAGCAGGACCTGGCGGTGCAGACGGCGCGGACCATCGAGGTCGGCACCCGCGGCGAGCGCGAGCGCGTGGGCTGGGATCTGTCGGCGTACTACGCCTGGGTGCGCGATGAATACCTGGCGTTCCAGGTGGCCCCGGGCCTGACCCAGACGGTGAACGCCAGCGACACGGTGCATCGCGGGGTCGAGACCGGCGGCCACCTGGTGCCGCTCATCGGTCTGAGATCGGACCAGGATCGCGTCGTGGTCGAGGGCACCTACACCTGGGGCAGCTTCCGCTTTGTGGACGATCCCCGGTGGGGCGGCCGGCAGCTACCCGGCTTGCCCGAGCACACCGCCCGGGGTGAACTGCGCTATGAGCTGCGCGGCTGGTATGTGGCCGGCAACGTCCAGTTCCAGAACGGCTGGCCGGTGGACTTCGCCAACACGCTGCACGCGGACCGTTCGGCCCAGCTCGGGGCCAAGGCTGGCTATCGCAGCCTGGATGCGGGCCCGAGCCTGTGGGTCGAGGCCACCAACCTCACCGGCCGCGACTATGTGGCCACCACCGGCGTGGCCAATCCGGCGGCCGCACCCATCAATCAGGAGTTGTTCAATCCCGGTGACGGCCGCGCCCTGTACCTCGGCGGCGGATGGAGGTTCTGACATGGCTTTTGTCCAACGCCTCCGCCGCTGGCACCGCTGGCATGCCATCGCCATGAGCGGCATCGTGCTGCTGTCAGCCGGCTCCGGCCTGGTCCACACCTGGATGGCCCGCACCCAGCCACCACCCCCGCCGGCCAGGCCGGCGGGGGTGGTGGACCTGGCCGGCGTAGCCGTCGCGCCCCGGGACCTGCCGGTGCCGGCAGCGACGAGCCTGACCCTGCGCACGCTGGAGGGCCGGCCGTGGTGGCAGGTGGCGACCGCCGCCGGGCCGCGCTGGTTCGATGCCGCTAGCGGAGCCGAGGATCCCGCCGCCGACGAACGCTACGCCGCCCAGGTGGCCAGCGCCAGCCTGGGCGGCGTGGCGGTGCGGCGCAGCGCATACCTGACCGCATACGACCGCGAATACATCGCCATCTTCCGCATCCTGCCGGTGTACCGCTTCGACGCGGACGACGCGCGCGGCACCCGGGTGTACGTCTCGACCGTGACCGGCAGCGTGACCCGGCAGACGGACGACCGCCGGCAGTTCGAGGCCGACCTGTTCAGCTATGCCCACAAATGGATGTTCATCCCCAACCGCACGCTGCGGGACTGGGCGCTGATGACCGCCATGGGCCTGATCATCCTGCTCGCCGCAGGGGGGCTGGTACTGGCGTGGCTGACCGGGCGCCGACCGGGCGCCTGAGCCACCCGCGATCCTGGGCCATCATCCGCCCGACAGGGCGAAGTCCTCGAAACCCGATTCGACCACATTGCCATTTGCCTAGGTCACGCGGACGAACACCAGCGCCCCGCTCGCCTGTCCATGATTTTGCGCCTGTCCATGATCTCGCGCATGATCTCAGGCCGACGCAGGTGCGGCCGATGGCGCCGGTGTTGCCCGGCACCTGGGGCTGGTAGAGGGCGATGTGCACCCCGGCACCATCC
>JBILDK010000378.1:0-3353 GCA_044352625.1 Planctomycetota bacterium | reverse complement strand
CGCCCGGCAACCAGTCGCAATGCTCGACCCAGGACACCGCGGCCTTGGCCACAGCCCTGTCGGCGCGGGTCACATGCAACGCCTTGGCCCAGTACCACTCGCTGCTGTAGATGCCGCCGCAGGTGGCGGTATAGTCACGGTGCTTCCCGCCGTGGGCCAGGGCATTGATTTCTTCGGCCTCGGCCACGGCGGTATGGTCCTTCCATAGCACGAACATGGCATTGGGGTTCTCGGCGAAGGCAGGCTTCATCGCCAGGGCCGTGCCGTCGCTATCCACCGCGATCGGGGTCGAGCCAGTGGTGTCGATGCCGATCCCGAGGACCTGCTCACCGGCGCCTTTGCCGGCCTTTTTCAGGACTGCGCCCACGGCTGACACCAGCACATCAAGATAGTCCTGAGGATGCTGGCGGAACTGCTGGGTGGCTGGATCACAATAGCGACCCGTGCTCCAGCGCGGATAGGGGACCACTGCCTGGGCGACCTCTGCGCCGGTCGCCACATCCACCAACAGAGCGCGCGCGGAGTCGCTTCCGTAGTCGAGTCCAAGGGCAAGGCGGCGAGTGGCGAGCATAGACTGGCTCCTGAAGGCGCGGTAGCATGGCGTTGCGGTCGCGGACGCCACGGGGAGATGCCGCCGCGTTGACCCCCCGCAGGGGCCCCCTACGGTGGCACCACCATGGGCTTTGCTGGCAACCTGCGCACCTTCCCGCTGTCAGAGGTGATGCAGACCATCAATCGCATTGCCAGCACGGGCGTCTTGCGACTGGTCAGTGGCGACATCAGCCGCGAGGTCATTTTCCAACAGGGCCAGGTGGTGGGCGTCGCCTTCCCCCAGGGCCAAGAGCGCCAAGCGCTGCTCAGCCGCCTGATCATGCAGGGGCACCTGGATGCCACCGACGCAGCCAGCATGTCCACGGGCTCCTCCGCCAGCCAGGTGATCGCGGCCCTGGTCGAGAGCCAGCTCGTCACCAAGGACGAGGTCGCCGAGGCTGCCAAAGACCAGGCTGAGGAAGAACTGTACAGCCTCTTTACCTGGGAATCCGCCGACTTCACCTTTTTCGATGCCTCGGTCCCTGCGCTCGGCAGCGGGGGCACCGAGACCTACGCCAAGGTTCAACACCACGCCGGCAACAAGCTCCAAGTCAATCTGAACAGTGCCCTGATGGAGGCCGCCCGCCGCGCCGACGAGTGGAACCGGCTCAAGGCTGGTCTGCCGGACGCCTCGGCCGTGCCCGGCCCTGCCGAGGGCTGCGAAGCGGCGCTGGCCAAGGCCGGGGCAGCCTTCCCTGGAATCGCGGTGGTGCCGCTGATCGATGCCATTCGCAGCCTTGACGACATCGTGGCCGATGCGGTGGTCACCCGCCTCGAAGTCTATGGAGTGCTGGCCGGCCTGGCCGAAGCCCGCCAGATCGTGTGGCTCAGCCGCGACGACCTCGTGGCCCATGGCGACTGGCAGGCCGCCCAGGGCGAACACCGCCGCGCCGCCGCGCTGTACCGCAAGGCCCTGGCCCGGGACGGGCGCGACCAGGAAACCCGGCACAAACTGGCCGCCACCCTCGAACAACTCGGTGATGAGGCCGAGGGTGCCGCCAGCTATGCCCAGCTCGCCCTCGCTGCGCTGGATGGCAACGACCTCCCTCTGGCCCACGACCTCGCCGCCAAGGCGGTCGGCTTGGCGCCGGGCGACGGGCGTTGGCGCAACCTGATGGGCCGCATCCTGGCCGCCGCTGGCGATACGGATGGGGCGGCCAGCGAATACGTGATGCTCGCCGCGCAACATGAGACCGCGGGGCGCTATGAAGAGGCGCGGAGTGCCGGGCGTGAGGTCTTGGCAATCAAAGCCAATGACACCCGCGCCCTGCGGGTGTTGGCGCGCATCACCCTGGCTACCGTCGGCGACCCGCGCTCCGACGGACGCCTGGCCTGCCCGGCCTGCGACCAACTCAATGACGCCGATGCCCATATCTGCACTGCTTGTCGCAGCCCCCTGCATCTTCCCTGCATCGCCTGCGGCAATCAGGTGTCGATGTTCGATGCGGTGTGTTCGGTATGCGCCGCTGACCCCCACGCCGAGGCCTCGACCCTGCTCGCCGCCGCCCGCTCCGAGGCGAGTGACATAAGCAAGGTCGCCGCCGCCATTGTCGATGCGGTGCAGGTCGCCGCTGCTGGCTCACATTCCGGCGGCAAGCCCGCCGTGGGCAGCGCCTCCGGCGCGTCGAGGGGGGTCCAGCAATGGCGCGAGCAGCTCGATAGCAGTCTGCTCAAGGCCCAGGCCCGCGAAGAGGCCGGCGACTGGTCCGCGGCTCTGGTCGCCTGGCGTGCGGTGGCCACCTTGCAGCCCGACAGCCCGGCGCTGGTCGGCCACATCAAGGAGATCGAAGGTCGGCTCCATGAACTGACCATCGAACGCGGCATCGAGCGCGGGCATCAACTGCGGCGTACGCGGCACTACTTCAAGGCAGTGCGCGAATACCGCACCGCCCTGCGTTTGATGGGGGCGACCGATCCCCGCGCCAAGCCGGTGGGCGAAGCGCTGCGCCGGGCCGAGCGCGATCGCACCCGCGCCAGCGCACTGTTCGCCGCCGCCGGGATCGTGGTGCTGGCCATGGGTGGCCTGGCGCTCTATCCGTATGTGCTGCGCCACCGCTTCCGCTCCCAACTCGACGTGGTCCGCCAGGATGTCACGGCGCTGGCGGTGCCAGGTCAGATCAGTGACATCAGCCTCGCGCTCGACGACCTGACCCTGCGCTCCGCGGCCATGCCCGGGGTCTTCGCCCGCCAGGCCAAACAGGACCTCGACGATGTCAGCGGCGATTTTGCCCAGGCCCAGGTGCGCCTCGCCGGCGAATCGATCGCACGCATCAACGCGGCGCTGAAGGCCCGTGATGTAGCCTCGGCCCAGGCTGGGATCGTGGCCCACGCCGCGGCTTTCCGCCCTGAATTCCAGGGACTGCCCTTCGCCACCGCCAAAGAGCGTCTGGCCGCGCTCAAGACCGAGTTAAAGCTGCACGACGATGCGCTGCAGGCTGCGCCCGGCCAACTCGCTGCCGCCGCCAAGTTGGAAGAAGGCAACCGTCTGGCCGAAGCCCTCGCTGCGTTTCGCGCATTGGCCTCCGTGACCCATCCCGAGGTGACCGCCACGGCCACCGCCGCCATCGCCCGACTCGAACCGCAGGAGGCGGCCTATCGCACTTTGTGGGACAATACCATCCGGGTGGTGGCCGCCGACCTGGGACGCAGCGCCGAACTGGACGTCCTCACCGCCGGGTCCCGCCCCTGGGGCCGCGACGTCGAGCTCAAGCGCTTGCGCGAAGATGCTGCCGCGCGTCTCGCCGCCGCCGCCGCTGCGTGGA
>JBILDK010000046.1:0-11203 GCA_044352625.1 Planctomycetota bacterium | reverse complement strand
ATCCCCATGCCGGTGAAGGTGGCATGTTTGGTCACGAGGATCGTGAGCAGGTGCTGCCGGCGGTAAGAGAGTTGCTCCGGCTCGGCATCGACGCCGAGGGCCCTCTGCCGCCAGATACCGCCTTCAGTCCTGTCAATCGCGGGCGTTTCGACGGCCATGTGTGCCTGTATCACGATCAGGCGCTTATTCCGTTCAAGGCCCTGTATTTCGATACCGGGGTGAACGTAACCTTGGGTTTGCCCATCATTCGCACCTCGGTCGATCATGGCACCGCCTTTGACATCGCCTGGCAGGGCACGGCTCGCCCAACCAGCCTGATCGAGGCCATTCGCCTTGCCGCTGCCCTGGCGCGATGATCAGCCGACCCTTGCCGACCGCCACGCGGGCTGGACGCTAGGACCATGGATGTTGCCGAAGCGGAACGGGTCCTCTGCGGTCTGCCTGACGACCACGCCTATCCGGCGATGGTCATCGATCGTATTTTGATCCTGGTCGAGCGTGCTCATGGTGGCGCGGCGGTGAACCGGCTGATCGACGCAGCCGAGCTGTCGCGCCGCTTCGGCATCCGCAAGGTGTGGCCAGATGTCACCTGAATGGCTGATCACCCTCGCGAGCCAGATGCTGGTCGCGGTCGAGGAGGCTGCGCCACTTCTCGATGAGCCGGTCGAGACGGTGACCTTCGTCGGTGAGCAGATCCTGGTGGTGGCCACGGTGGTGGCTACCGTGGCGGCCCTGCCCGGGCTGATTTCGTTCCTGGTCGAGCGCAGCAAGCTGAAAGAGCGCATCCAGCTCTCGCTGGAGGACGCCCCGCCCCCGGCCGAACCGGTGGTGCTGGCCGGGCTGGAGGAACTGGAGGCCGGCATCGAGGATCTGGTGGACTGCGCTCGCTATCCCGAGGCGTACCGCCAGGGCAATCGCGACAACGAGATCGTGATCATCGGTCCCCCGATGAGCGGCCGGCGCTCACTGGCCCAGCGCTTCGCCCAACGCGCCTCCCTCGACCGCGTCATTACGGTGTACAACACCCGCCACCCCGAGGTCCTGTCCGAAGCCAAGCGCCTGATTGGGAAGAACCGTCGGGCGCGCACCATGTTGCTGCTGCCGGATCTGGACAAGGCCTTCGCCCGCGATGACGACGAGCTGCGTGCCGAACTGATCACCCTGATCGAAACCGCCGCCAGCCACGACCGCATCACGGTTATCGCCACGGCAACCGAGTTCGTACCCGATTCTGACCTCGACAACCTTTTCGCCATCAAGCTGGTGATGCCTACGATTCAGCTGCAGGCGATGACCATGCGCACGCACAATCGCGAGGCCCACCGCCTGCACCTGGCGGTGGCCAAGCACTATGTGCGTCAGGCGTTGGAGCACGGCCTGATCCTCAAAGGCCTCGACGAGGAACAGGTGGTGATGACCATCAGCGCTCGTGCCGGCAACCCGGCCGAGATCCGCGACATCGTCAACCTTGCCATGCTCACCGGCACGTGGCATCAGCGCCAGTCCGGCGAAACCGTCCCGGTGCTCACTCGCTTCACGCTTGAGGCGGCGCTCAACCGCGTGGTGGTGAACGCGGCGGCTTCGCACGATTCGGCGTAGGCGCGCTACACCGGCGCGAGCGTGAACGAGAACCTGGTCACTTCCGCCTGGAGCTGGTGCTGGGGCAGCGCGATCGGGCCACAGGAACCGGTGCCGATGCCCTGATGCTGGTGCTCCAGGATCCACGTCACCTCGGCGCGAGGCCTCAGTTCAAAATCATGTTTGGTGGACTGTAGGGTTTCGGGGGTCTGATGCAGGGCGCTGAAACCGAACGGTTCCCTGCCCGTGGCCATGAGGCCGGCGCCGCGGCGGTCGGTCACCCTGGTCCAACGACAGCCGGTGTGCAGGCCGTGCTCTTGGGGATGGATATAGGGCACATGTTCGGCCGCCGCGCTGGAACGCCAGCGGCCGAAGCGGCAGGAAGCCTCGCGGTCGCGGTAGCCTTCGTGCGGGCCGCGGCCGTACCAGGCAAGTTGATCGATCCCGGCGGCCAGGTCCAGACGCCACGCCAAGCGTGGGATGGTGGGCAGGTTGGCGCGCAGTGGTGTGACCGTGGTGGCCAGGGTCACGGAGCCGTCCCCGGCAAAGGTCCATTCGCTCGCCCAGGCCAGCACCGGGGTGCGCGACACCGGGCTGATGACGTGCTCCGTGCGCATGATTACACGGCCATCGTCTTCGGTCACGGTGCACGAGGCCGTGCGCAGGCACGGACGGTCATAACCGGCAGCCTTCCAACTCACGGTGGAATCATTCCACGGACACAGGTCGTTGTCGGTGGGCGCGCGCCATAGCAGTGGTCGCGGCCCATGGGCGAGGAGCTGACGTCCGGCCACGGTCCAGCCATCGAGCCAGCCGCGCAGCAGATCCACATCCCAGGCGCCGTCGGCGCTGGCAACGCGCAAACGGGTCCCTTCCCGTCGGGTACACAGCGCCGGCAGGGTGTGGCGCGGCCGGATCAGGGCGGGTTGAGCCGGCAGCTCAAGTTGCTGGCTGGCGACTTCGTGGCCGCTGGATGCCCAGGTCCGATCCACGGCAAGCCGCACGCGCAGTTCCAGCACGTCATGGCTGCCGGGACAGTCCGTGAGCCGGGGCAGGGGCAGATTGAGGGTGGTGGTGGCGTGGGGCGCCAACGCGGGCAGCGCCAACGCGCCATCGTGAACCGTCACCCCATCGCGTAGCACCCGCCACTCGCCGCGCAGATGGGCAAGGCTCAGATGATCGTAGCGGTTGGTGATGGCGATGCGTCCGACGGCGAGGTCGTCAGCCGCGAAGTGCACCGGCTCATAGGCCTTGGCGACCTCCAGGAGGCCCGAATGGGGTTCGCGGTCTGGACTCATCAGACCGTCGCAGCAGAAAGCGCCGTCGTGGGGATATTCGCCATAGTCGCCGCCGTACAGAAATCCGCTGCGGCCGTCAGGCAGGCGGGTGCGCAGGCCGTGGTCGGCCCACTCCCACACGCAGCCGCCGGCCATGCGCCGGCTGCCCCAGATGATGTCCCAGTATTCAGCAACACCCCCGGGTCCGTTGCCCATGGCGTGGGCGTATTCGCAGAGGAAGAATGGCCGCGGTTCGATACGGTCTGCGGCAAAGACGGCAAGGCGTTGGTGTGAGGTGTACATCTCGCTCTGCACATCGACCCACGGTTGAAGCCCACCCGGCGTGGGGGCATGGGCATCCAGGCGGGTGGCGTCCTCGGCATGTACCAAGCGCGTTGGATCAGTGGTGTGTATCCACTCGGCCATCAGGCGCTGGTTCTCGCCGCAGCCTGATTCATTGCCCAGGGACCAGATGATCACCGAGGCGTGGTTGCGGTCGCGCAGCACCAGGCGACGGGCGCGGTCAAGATAGGCCTCTAGCCAGGCTTGGTCCTGACCCAGCGTCCGCCAGTCCATGGCGCAATGAACGCCATTTTTGACTGCCATGCCATGCGTCTCAAGGTCGGCCTCATCGATCACGTACAGACCGTGACGATCACACAAATCCAGCCAGCGGTGGTCCGGCGGATAGTGGCTGGTGCGGCAGGCGTTCATGTGGTGCTGCTTCATCAACAACACATCCCGTTCGAGGTCCGCCGGATTCATGGCGTGGCCTGAGTCGGGGTGGGTATCGTGGCGATTGACGCCGCGGATCTTCACGGGCTGGCCGTTCACGCACAGAGCCTGGTTGATGACCGTGACCTCGCGGAAGCCGACGCGCAGCAGGTGGACCTCGTGCTGCGTGCCGATCCGGGTGGTCAGCAGCAGGTCGTACAACGTCGGAGTCTCGGCGGTCCACAGCGCCGGCGATGTGATCGGCCAGGTGCGGCGCAGTTGCCCGCTGCCGCTGACGGTGTCGCGCAGAACCCCGGCCCCGGTGGCGTCGCGCAATTCCAGATCGACCTCGGCCTGGCCCGCCACATCAAGCGTGACCGTGAGCACGGCATCGCGGTAGGCGGCATCGAGTGTGGTGGTGACGACCACATCGCGCAGGCCCTCGGGCAGCCGCGCCACCAGCTCGACATCACGGAAAATGCCTGACATGCGCCACCTGTCCTGATCCTCAAGATAGCTCGCATCAGACCACTTGAGCACTTCGACGGCGACCGTGTTGGAGCCCGGGCGCACCACGCTGGTCACGTCGAACCATGCAGGCATGTGACTGCCCTTGCTCATGCCCACAAACGCACCGTTGACCCACACGCGGAAGGCCGAATCCACGCCATTGAAACGCAGTTCAATGCGTCGGCCGGTCCATTCATTGGGCACGGTGAACCGGCGCCGGTACAGTCCGGTGGGGTTGTCGGTGGGCACGAACGGCGGATCCACCGGGTGCGGATAGTTGACGTTGGTGTAATGCGGCACGCCGTGTCCGTGCATCTGCCAGTTGGCGGGCACCGGCAGGATGCCCCAGGTGTCATCAGGATGCTCCTCGGCACTGAACCCAGCAGGCACCAGCTGCGGCGCATCCACCAGCAGAAACCGCCAGGCACCATTCAACATCCGGTGCCACGGCGAGCATCCCGGTTGGTCGGACAGGGCGTCCTCCGCGCTGGCAAACGGCAACAGGGGAGCTGCCCCAGGCAGCCGGTTTTGGTGAAGGAGGCGTGGATCTTCGTACCAGGTGCTCATCCGCTGAGAATAACGCGGCAGGTGGTGTTTCCCATGCCAGCAGTGGTCGATGGCATACGAAAAATGGTCACCATCATGTGTCGTCATGGCCATTGATTCGACGCGTTTCGCAGCCGGCGGATATGCCTACCGCAATCTTGGGCAGGGCTGGGGTGACGCTTTGTTGGGTCTGGGCTTCATGCGCAAGACGGCCAAGGAGGACGGGCGCGGAGGCCATGGAGAAGAACACTACAGCGCGGTGCTCGTGCTCAGTGGCCGTGGGCGCTACGTCGCGGATGGCCGCGTCTGGGACCTGGGACCGGGCAGCCTGTTCCAGCGCTTTCCCGGCCGTGCTCATCAGCTCCACATCGCTGCGCCCGAGCCGTGGCTGGAGTGCTGGGTGGCCTGCGGCGGGGGCCTCGCGGACGGGCTGCGGGCCTATGGCCTGCCGGGGCCTGAGCGGCCAGTGTTCACGGTGCCCCTCGACCGCGTCTGGCTGGCGGACCTGGCCCGCGCCCGGGACCGCCTCAGGACCGTGGCCGTAGATGCCCTGCCGCGGATGTTGTCGGTGGTCATGGATCTGCTGGTGCGACTGCTGACCGCTGACCGGCGGCAGCCAGGTGATCATGTCGCCGCGGCTTGTGCGCACCTTGCTGCCGACCCGCGCTGTGAGCTGCGCGCCCTGGCCCGGGACAGCGGCTTGAGTTACGAGCGTTTTCGCAAGGTCTTCACCCAGGCCACCGGTGAAGCTCCGGGAGCGTACCGCATCCGTCAGCGCATCGATCGGGCGCGGGCGCTGCTGCTCGATCCCGGGGCCAGCGTTGCCAGCGTGGCGGAGTCATTGGGTTATTCCTCGCCATTCGCGTTTTCGGCACAGTTTCGCGCCATCGCTGGGTGTTCGCCGACCGCGTGGCGGCAGCGGCGATGAGCCGGCTGCCCGAATCAGCCCACGGACCGCTGCGCTTCGAGGCGGTCAACGCCGCCTCATGGTCGGTGATCCTCGGCGCGCCGATGCTGGTGTATCTCAAAGCCCATGGTGCCCCGGCGGTGGTGCTTGGGTTGGCCTTGTCCCTGTCCCCACTCCTTCAGATTCTGCAGCCTGTGGGTGCGCGACTGCTGCCCCGCTTCGGTTATCGGGGGTTGATGGTGCGGGGCTGGGTGGCGCGCACCGTCGTGACCGTGTTGGTGGCGGTCGTGGCGTGGTGGTCGCTGACCCTGGGGGCCGGCTGGACCGTGGCCCTGACCATGGCCTTGCTCACCACATTTTCGCTCATCCGCGGGGTGGCGAGCGGGGCGTGGATGCCGTGGATCACGCAACTCGTGCCCGAGGACCAACGCGGCCGCTTCCTTGCCACCAATCAGGTGCTGGTGACTCTCACCACCCTGGTCTGCCTCGCGGCCTACGCCTGGGTGCTCGACCGTCTTCCCGGGGTGCCGGGTTTCACCCTGCTGTTCCTGTGGAGCGCGGTGTTGGGCTGGGTCGCGTCCTGGGTTCTCGCGCGCATCCCCGACCGCCCGGTTGCGGCGGAAGGCCCTCCGGGTTCGGTGGCGTGGCGCGAACTCCTGCGTCACCGGCCGTTTCGCGCCCTGCTGCTGTTTGATCTGGTGGCCTGGAGCGCCTTCGCCGGTGCGGGCGTGCTGTGGGTGCCGGTGCTGCGCGATCTGCACCACTGTTCCGACGGATTCATCGCCCTGATGCCGGTGTGGGCCGGCCTTGCCGGAGTCGCCACGCTGCTGCTGCTTGGTTCTCGCCTCGACCGCGTCGGGAGTCGGCCGGTGCTGGCGGTGGCGGTGCCGCTGCTGGCGTTGCATTTCGGGCTCTGGGCCGCTTTGGCTGCGGGCTGGGTGCCGCTCGGGGTGTCCAGTATCGCCGCCATCCAGATCAGCGGCGGCGCCGGATTCAGCGCCTGGGCCATCGCCAACACGCGGCTCGCCATGTCCTGCATCCCGCCCCAGGGTCGCAGCCATTTCTTCGCCCTGCACGGGGCGGTAGCGGCTCTCGGTTACGGGGTCATGCCGGTGCTGTGGGGTGCGGCCCTCGACCTGCTTGAGGCCCATGGGGGCCGTGGTTGGAGCATCCCCGGCCATGCCTGGTTGTACCTCGCCATGGCCGGCCTCGGTCTCGCTGCGCTGCGCTGGCATCGTCACCTGGTGGAGCCGGCGGCCCTGCCCACCCGCGTGCTGCTCGCCGAACTCTGCCGCCTGCCCGGCCGGGCCCTGGCCCGGTGGTGGCCGGATCGGCCCTAGTTTCTGGGGCTCCGGATGCCCAGCCAAAACGGCTTGGCCTATCGGGAGAAAGCTGCGATCTACGTGTGCAGTCACGAATCGTCAGTCATACGCCGCAGCACCGTACTCAGGCCCGCAAGAGACGTCCTGGTATCCCCAACCGTCCCGAGGGATCCCGGGCCCTGAGGCCGTGGAGTGCTGTGGCGCGCTGGCGCCCTTGATGACCGAGCACGCCCCGGATTCTTCAATGAGTCCCACCCTCCGTTGCGCCTAGCGTTTCGCCAGGGTCTCGTCGCCTGGGGCCAGGATCACCCGCGCGAAGGCCGGAAAGCGGTCGCAGGCCAGGGTTGAGGCGACGGTGACAAAAGGGCCACCGGCATCGACGTGGGGGAAGCTGAACGAGAGCCGGCGCAAGGGGCGGTGGTTCTGGTCGTAGAGGATCACCGTGGCGTCGGGGTTGGCGGCGGCGGCGGGGCGTTGGACCACCAGCTGCACGCCGATCTGGTTGCTCGCCTTGGTTCGGTCCACCACCAGTGAGACCAGATATTCGCCGCCCAGGGCCAGGGGTGAGCCAGCCTTTATGGCCAAGAGGGGGGTGTCGGCGCGATCGTCGGCGAGAGCCGCCTGCAGGCCGCTCGAATCGATCCGCGCCAGCCAGCGGGCCATGTCGCGTTTGGCTGCGCTCAGTTCATCGCGGGCGCCCTGGTGCAGGGTCTGCAACTGGTCGCGTTCCTGGCGCAGGGCTGCCATCTCGCCACGAAGGTTGTCAGCCTCGGCCACAGCGCGCTCCGCCTGGGTCGCGCCAGTGCGCAGCCGGGTCAGTTCTCTGGAGATCTGCGCGGCGTCCTCTTGGTGTCGGGCGAGGCCGTCGGCGAGGACGCGTGCGATGCGGTCTTGGCGCGAAGACTGCCGTGCGAGGTCGCCAGCCAGGCTTTCGAGATCGCGGGCCTGAAGCTCTGCGAGGGCGGCGCGGTCGTCGGCGCCGCTGAGCCGGGCCAGGTCGTGTTCGCGTTCACCCAGGGCGCTGCGCAAGCTTTCGAGATCAGCTTGGGCGCCACTCAGGCGTTGGCCCAGCCGCGCCGCCTCGGCGCGGGCCGCGGTGGCCGCAGCGGTGGCGGCTTCAAGCGCCGCGAGATCCGCGGTGTGCTGGTGCTCTGCTGCCTGCACCTGTTGGACCAGGGTAGGATCAGCGCTGGCTGAGGCGTGGCGCGGCATGAGCGCGGCGCTGGCGCCCCAGGCGGCGCCCAGGATGGCTGCTCCGACCAGGGCCGGCACCACCCAGGTGCGCCAACGCGGGGCCTGCGCCGGGCTGGCCATGGTCACCGTCGAGACGCTGCCAGAGGTTTGGACCGGGCGGCTGACGGCGATGGGCGAGACCCAGGTGCGGGTGCGGTCGAGGCCTGGATCGCGGTCCAGGGCCATGCGCGCTGGCGTGTCGAGGTCCTGGTCGCACAGCGGATCCACCGCCGGGAACACCTGGGTGGTGTCGTCAGCGCCCCGGGTCTGATTGCCGGTGTCGAGACCACGTACCCCGGCGAAACGGGTCAGGCGGTTCCAGTGGAAATCGGTGATATGGGCCCCGGCCAGATCAGCCCCGCGCAGGTCGGCACCCAGCAGTCCGGTCCCACTGATCACGGCTCCGGTGAGGTCGGCTTCGCGTAGGTCGGCGCCAGTCAAGGCAGTGCCGGTGAGGTCTGCGCCGGCGAGATGTGCGCCGCGCAATCGCGCATGGCGCAGGCTGGCCCGGCGCAGCAGCGCACCGCGCAGGTTCGCGCCGGAGAGATCGCAGCCATCGAGCACCGCATCGCGCAGATCAGTTCCGGCGAGATCACGGCCGGTGAGGTCATGGTCGGCTAAGCGCAGCCCGGTAAGATGGGCTCCGGCGAAGCGACCACCGCTCTGGCGATCGGCCTGGATGAAGAGCTCGGCCACATATGAATCGTGCTTGGTGATCGTCGGATTGTGCCACAGGCAGCATTCCCCGTCCGCCGGGGCCGGGTGTGGGCAGGCGACACGCGGATCCGGACCTGGATGCAGGCAGTCGGCCATGGTAAGCTCAGTGGTGGACCGGGGCGGGGTTGGCGTGCGGCGCGGCGGGGGCGGCCCCGTGCGGGGTGGCCGTGGGGGCCGGGGCCGGGGTCGCGTTGTGGACTGTGTCGTGGCTCGGTTGAGCTGGGGCTCGACCCTCCCGGGTTGGGTCCGGCAGGGCAGGGGGGACGCTGCCCATGGCTCCTGACAGGCGTAGCGCGCGACGGCGCAGCTCGTGAATCTTGGCCGCATCAGGCCTATACTTGTAGTAGGCCTGGGCGTGGGCCAGGGCCTTCACCGGGTCTGGGCGGTGGTCCGTGTAAATGACCGCGAGCAAGAAGTGCGCCTCAAGCCGCAGGCGGCTCGGGTCGGCGGGTTCTGCGCTGCTGATCTCACGGGTCAGGTGGGTAATGGCCCCGTCAAAATCGGCGATGTCGTAGAGATAGGCGCCGAGCATTCCGTTGGCATCGGCAAAATCAGGATCCTCGGCCAGGATGCGGCGCAGCTCGTCACGCATTGCGACCTTCTGTGGTGGCTGGCGGCGGTCGAGCCATTGGGCGCGCTGCCAGCGGACCCGGTTCATTGCTGGGCTGCCGGTGGCGGCGCGGGCAGCGGCGGCATAGGCGACCTCGGGGTCGGCAGCGTTGGTGCGCTCCTGGACCAGGGCGAGGTTGAGCCAGGCCTCGACCCGGCCGGGATTGATCTCGGTCGCCGCCTGAAGGTGGCTGGTGGCGAGGCGCAGCCGCGCCGGATCCGCCGCGCCGGCGATCAGATGGAGGGTGCCAAGGTTGTAATGGCTGCCAAAATGTCGCCCATCCGTGGCCAGGCTCTCGTCGTAAGCGCGCACCGCTCCGGCGGTGTCCTGGAGTCGTTCAAGGGCGGTGCCGGCATTGAACCAGTAGTCCGCCACATCCGTCGGGATCCCCCCGGAGGTGCGGGCGGCGGCGGTGAAGCGGTCAGCGGCAGCGCGGAAATCCTTGGCGCGGAACGCCAGGACGCCAAGGTTGCAGAGCACTTCTGGATGATCGGGGGCGAGGCGCAGGGCTTCGGTGTACCACTGCTGCGCCTTGTTGTCCTGGCCGAGTTGCTGGTGCACCAGACCGAGGTTGTAAAGCGCAGTGAAATAGGTGCGGTCGATTTCAAGCGCCTGCTGGTAGCGGGCAATGGCGCTCTCGTAACGGCCCTGGGCCATTTCGATGTTCCCCAGGCCGGTGAGCTTGGCCACCGAGCCGTCCTCGAGTTCGCTGAGTTCGACAGCAGTTGCCGGGACGAAGGCCAGGGCCCACATCACCGCAGACAACGCCGCGCCCAAGGCCCGGCCCATGACCCTCAGGCTCCGGGGCGTGGTCCGCGGGGGGCATCTCCCGGCCGCGGCTCATCACCCAGCAGGAGGTCAGCCAGCTCATCAGGCTCGGCCTTGTAGCGGCCGTCGGCAATGCGCTGGCGCAAATCCTCGACCTTGTGCAGGTCGAGTGGATTCATGGTCTTGAGTATTTCGACAAAGCGCCCGACCGCAGCCGGATCGAGGCCGCTGCCGACCTTGGCGCTGTCGCTACTTGTGGTGGCGTCAGCCGTGGGTTTCCCCTCCCCGGTCTTGTCGGACCGGGCGACCAGCTCGGCCTGACGGCGTTTAACCGTCGGGTCCGTTGGTCTGAATTCGGGTGGGATCACCATGGTGTCATCTCGAGAACCGGGGGTTCATCTACCTAGCAGTATCGGAAAAGTGACCCAAGACTTGAGTCTCTTTCCGCCCAGCTCGGCGGACGACGCCGAGGTGGCGTCTGAACATCCTGTACGCACAGCACATGCCGAGAGGGGACGGCCATGGGTTCAGGTTGACCCGGTTAGTCCTTGGTGAACTTGATGACCTCGACCGGGCAGCCTTCGGCGGCTTCCTCGATCTGGGTCTCAAGGTCGCTGCCTGTTGAGCCGGCAAGCCCGCCCTTGGCGGTCAGGTTGGTGTCCTTGGTGCCATCGGCGCGCACTTCGGCGCGGATATGGCACGTGTCCTCGGTGACGTGGAAGACTTCAGGACAGGTGGTCTCGCAGGCGTTGCACACGATGCAGCCGTCTTCGATCCAGACCGTGGTGATGGCCATGGCGACTCCTTTGCGGGGGATGTGTGAATATACGATCAGGCTCGGGTGTCCAGCCGGTCCGCCCCGCATGAGGGGCATGAGGGTTCCGGATCAGTGACGTGGGGTCAGCGCCGCGGCATGCCCGGCGGGACTTTCGCCGTGATCGCCCAGCGGGAGCCCGAGTAATGGATCCCGGCGCGTTCGACGCGGCTGATCCGGGCGATGGCCTGGTTGAGCATGACGAAG
>JBILDK010000377.1:0-3363 GCA_044352625.1 Planctomycetota bacterium | reverse complement strand
TCAATGATCCGCTCCAGGTCCTGATCATCGATGCCGGCCCGCGCTGGGATGTGCGCTATCTCACAGCGCAATTCGAACGTGACCGCCGGGTACAGGTGGTGCGCCGCTTCCGCGATGTGCATCTCGCCGCTGGCGGCCCGCTCCTGCCTGCCGGGCCCCAGGCGCTCGACGCCTTCGACATCATCGTACTTGGCGACGTACCGTCGGCGGACCTCGCCCCCGACGACCAGGATCGCCTGGCTCGCTTCGTCGCCCGTCGTGGTGGCTTTCTGCTCGCGCTCAGCGGCCCCCGCGGCATGCCTGCAGGCTACGGACTGGGTGGGGTGGCGGACCTGTTGCCGGTGCGCCCGGTGCAGGTCGGATCGAGCGCCAAGCCCACCGGCGTACGCCTGGGTCCGGACGCGGCACAGACCCCGATCACCCAGATCCTCGAGGACGCCGCCCTCAATGCCCGCCTGTGGCCAGCCCTGCCCAAGCTCACATGGCTGGCTACCGGACTCGCACCCAAGCCAGGTGCCGCGGTCCTCCTGGTGACCGATGAGCCGATACCCGCGCCGGTGGTCGTGGTCGGACGGCATGGTGCCGGGCGCGTGCTGTGGTCGGCAAGCGATGAGACCTGGCGCTGGCGCGACCGCATTGGCGAGCGTGTCCACCAGACTTTCTGGGCCCAGGCCATCCGCTGGGGCCTGGGGGCGCGCCTGCGCGGTACCGACCCACGGCTGCAGGTCGCGCTCGACCGCGGGCGCATGGATCCGGCTGAGCGCGCCGAACTGCGCGTGTCCTGCCGCGACCGCGCTGGCCAACCCCTGGCCGAGCCACCCCGGGTATACCTGAGCGACCTGGACGACCCCCAGCAGGAACCCCGCTCCCTCGACCTGATCCCGGTAGATGGCGTTGCCGGATTGTGGCAGGCGATACTTGCCAACCTGCCGGTGGGTCGCTGGGGTATCGAGGCCGCTGCCGACCCCGACGGCGACCGCCTGAGCGAGATGCGACAGCTTGACGTTCGCCGCGCTGCCAGTGCCGAGGGCGCCGACCTCAGTTCCGACCCCGCCAACCTCGCCCGGCTCGCCCGCGCTGGAGGCGGAAAGGCCACCGACGTCGCAGGTCTCGCCGACCTCGTCACAATCCTGGCAGACGGCCTTGAGCCCCGCCGCGTACCAGTGGACCGCACCTGGTCGCTGTGGGACAACCCCACCCCCCTGCTGCTGCTGCTCGCGCTGCTCACCGGTGAATGGCTGGTGCGCCGGCGCCATGGACTGCCCTGAAGCAACGCCCAGGCAGCCCAGGCACGCAGCAACGGCGTTTCCTTTGCCCTGAGCCTAAAAACGCAATGGACTCGGCCAAGGGGCATGCATCAATCGTTGATTCGGAGCTATCGAGCATGTTCCGCGCTCACCCGCTGGGTGAGTTCGAAAAAAGGAACAGGATGGGGAGGATGGGGAGGATGAAGCCGTCGAATGTCCCGGTGAATTCCATCCTCCCCATCCTCCCCATCCTGTTAACCCCGCCTGAAGTCTACGGTTCGTTGCGTTGTTTAGGATGATCTCGGCTCGTGCGGCTCCACGATGCACACATGAGGTTTCCTATCGGTTGCCGCCCTGGCGGTGGACGCCGGCCTCTTCCCAGGTGGTCAACTCGTTGAGCAGCGCGCAGGAAGCGCGCAGCAGCGGGAGCGCCAGTTCCGCGCCGGTGCCTTCACCCAGGCGCAGACCGAGGTCGAGCAGCGGTTCCGCATTCAGGCGCTCCATCAACAGGCGATGCCCAGCCTCGGCGCCGCGATGGGCGAAGACCAGGGCCGGGGCCAGAGCCGGGTCGAGGCGCGTACCCGCGAGGGCCGCGGCGCTGGCGATGAAACCGTCAACCAGAATCGGGATGCGGCGTGCGGCGGCTTCGAGCATGGCCCCGGTCATGGCGGCGATCTCCAGGCCACCCAACGCCGCGAGCGTCGCCAGCGGATCAGACAGCACGGCGCGATGACAGGCCAGCGCCCGCGCCACCACCGCAGCCTTGCGCTGCACGCCCTGGTCGTCGAGGCCCGCTCCGCGACCGCAGCACAACGCCGGCTCCAGACCGAGATAGGCCGCCATCAGGGCCGCAGAGGCGGTGGTGTTGCCAATCCCCATTTCGCCCACGATCAGCACCTCGCAGCCGGGATGGGCGCGCACCCGCTCCTGGCCCACAGCCAAGGCGCTGCGGCACTCGCCCACGGTCATGGCCATGGTCGTGGCGAGGTCGCGGGTACCATTGCGGATGCGACGGCGCACCAGCCGCGGACGCTCCGGCAGGTCGCCAGCCACGCCCACATCGATGACTTCGAGCGCCGCACCGATGCACCGGGCGAGCACCCCCACTGCACCGCCGCCCTGGGCGAAGTTGGCGGTCTGCTGCGCGGTGACCGCCGGCAGGCACGGACTCACACCGTGGACGCATACGCCGTGATCCGCGGCGAAGAGTAGCACCACGGCCGCTGTGCAGGCGGGTTGCGCCCGGCCCTGGATGCCGGCGAGGCGCACCGCGAGGTCCTCCAGCCGACCGAGGGATCCCGGGGGCTTGGTGAGCTCCGCCTGGCGCTGACGCGCCGCCGCTCCGGCCGCTGCATCCGGCGGCGGGATCACGGTCGGTGACCAGGGGCTGGAGTAGCTCATGTGTGCGCCACCGGTTCCGCCCCACTCACCGCGGCTTCGGCGAAGGTGGCCATCTCGGTGAGAATCCCGCGTGCGCCCTGGACCAGGGACATGGCCAGGGCCGCGCCAGTGCCCTCGCCGAGGCGGAAGCCGAGATCAAGCAGCGGGCGCTTGCCCAGGCGTTCGAGCATCAGGCGGTGGCCGCGCTCCTCGCTCTGATGGGCGCAGATCAGGTAGTCCGCCACCGCTGGGCACAGGGCGTGGGCCACCAGCGCGCCGGCGGTGCTGATGAAGCCGTCCACCACCACCGGCCGGCGCAGGGCCGCGGCCCCCAGGCACAATCCGGCGAGACCGCCGATCTCGAAGCCGCCGACCTTGGTCAGCACATCGAGTCCGTCCGCCGGATCGGGGCGGTTCAGCGCCAAACCCCGGGCGATCACCTGCGCCTTGTGCTGACGCTGCGCTTCGCCGATGCCGGTGCCGCAACCGGTGACCACCTCGGGGGCGGTACCGGTGAGCGCGCTGATGATCGCCGCGGCCGGGGTGGTGTTGCCGATGCCCATCTCGCCGGTGCCGAAGACGTCGGTGGTGGGCGCAAGCTGCTGGGCAATCGCAATGCCGCGCTCGATCGATTCCAGCGCCTGGGCGCGGCTCATGGCCGGACCCACCGCCAGGTTGGCGGTGCCGGGCGCGACCTTGGCGCCGATGATCGCGCCGCTCGCTACCAGCGCCGAGA
>JBILDK010000376.1:0-3365 GCA_044352625.1 Planctomycetota bacterium | reverse complement strand
TGATCAATCAACACCGGATCCTTGCGCAAATTGGACTCCACCGTTTTCATAATCAGGTACATGTACAATTCTTTGAGTTGAAACGCGATGGGGCCGCCGTGCTCGAAATTCAACGTCGCCACCAACTCGCTGAAGATGGCCTTGGCCTTCTGGCATTGGGCGTGGGCCACATCCGGCTGACCTTTGTGCATGGCGTCCCGGGCATGGGCCAGGAAACGCTCCGCCCCCTGGTACAACCGCACCAAGAGGTCGCGCTGGGAAATCGTGGTCAACTCGGCGGATTGATAGGCCTTGGCGCCGCCCCTGGGATATGGATCAGGCATGGGCGAAGATTTCCTGGACCATGCCCCTCATCGTGGCACGTGGGTAGTCGGCTACAAGACCCTCAGCTCTCCGCGCTGAAGTTGCACGTCGTGCTGTCGCTGATCGACGAGGTGTTGGAGAACTCATCAGGGATCTGCTCCCAAGCCTCGCGCAGGGTGGCGATGGTGGGCAGGATACCGGCGATCTTGGTGGCGTCCTGGCGCAAGCTGCCTTCGGTGATCTCGCCGAAGATAAAGATGTAGAGGCTGGCAAGACGCTCGGCGATCTCGCCACCGGCCTCCATGTTGAGCGTGGCATGCAACTCGACGAAAATGTCCCGGGCTTTCCGACAGCAGGTAGTGGCGATGATCGGCTGCTTGTTCTGGATCGCCATCTGGGCCATCACCAGGTTCTTTTCCGCGTGCTGGTAGAGCTTCACCAGAACCTCTTTGCGCGACATGGTCTCGGCAGCGGTGTGGAGGTAGGCGTCCTGCGCCTTGTATGCGTTGTTTACAGCCATGGCTCGCTCTCCAGTACACCTCCATCATCGGTCGGGCTGGACGCGGGTTAAGGACTTTCTATCGCGCCTAATTCTTGTTGTTGTTGGTCGAGGACAGGTTGTTGGCCAAGTACGTGCTCATGCTCTGATATTTGGCTGACAGCTGTTCCATCTGCAAGTATTTTGCGTCGTAATACGCGCGGCGCTTGACCAACCGGGCATCGATGGCGGCGATCGACTTGGTGTTGGTCTCGATGTTGCGCTGGTACGTGTTGTCCTTCTGGGTCAGCAGGCCGGCGCTGGAATCGCTAAGCAAGGCGATGCGGTCCTGCATCGCCTGGGCCAGGCCCCGTCGCGGGGTGACGGTGACGCCGCTCACCGGGGTGGTGGAGGTCACCACGACGCTCAGGCCGCTGGCGCTGCCGCTGGCGGCATTAAGCACCTGGCCATTGCCCGTGGCGGCCACCCCGTTCATCGTTCCGGCCACATCGGCGCCGGCCGCCAGAGTGGTCTGGAGCCCCAGGGCGGCAAGCAGGGTGCTGCTGGCGCGGGTTTCGATGGTCATCGCCGAGCCAAAGTTGCGGGTGGCCAGCAGCATGCTGCCATCGGTCTTGAGCGCGGCGGTGACCCGATCGCCAGGGGCTTCGGAGGTGAGATTGGCCATGCCCCGGCTCACCGCATCCACGAGTTGCGCTGCCGAATAGGTATCGGGGGCGATCTGCATGCTGTAGGCGGTGCCGTTGACCTTCAGGTCGAGGCGATCGTTGACCCCAGCCACCACCGTGGTGGATCCCGCCACGGGGCCGCTGGTGCCGATGGTGGCTTGCCGGGCAGCCTGGGTGATATCCACCGTGACCGGCCCGTTCAGGGTCGAACCCGCTGCCAAGCTGCCAAACGAGACGCCAGGGTTGGAACTGGTACCGCCATTTTGAAAAATGGCGGCAACTCCATCGGGATCGCTTTCTATTGCAGCCTTGAGCGTGGACTCTTTGAGGTCGAACTGGCGGGTCTCGCGGTTGAAGGTGATGCCGATGGATTGAAGGCTGTTGCGCGTGCTGGGCAATCCTGGCACCGGGGCGAGCATGGCCCGGGTGATATCGTCGATGCCCCGGCGCACGTCGGATTCCGCCTGCAGCACCCCAGCCTTCTTGGTGGTCGGATCGTACTTGGTAGCCTCAGCCGCAAAGGCCAGGGCGGAGTTCATACTGGTCAGAAAGGTATTGATGGATTCCTTGGCCTTGGTGGCATCACTGCCGACCGTGACCGTGGTGGTGCCTTGGCTCTTGGTGGTCAGGCTGATGCCCGGAACCAGATCGGTGAAGGTATTGGTGCTGCTGGTAATGGTGATCGGATTGCTGCTGCCCAGCTTGATCGTGGCATCGGCAGCCTGGGTCAGGATCGCCGGGTTGGTGAACAGACTCGTGAGCCCCGCATCCCCGCTGGGGGTGAGGGTAATGCCATTGCTGCTGCCCGTCTTGCCCGCGGTCAGGACCAGACGGTAGGGCGTGCTGCCGCCCTGGTTGACCACCGCGGCCGAGACCCCGGTCTTGGCGTCATTGATGGCCTTGGCGATGTCTGGCAGAGTGCTGCTGCCCGCTGGAATATTCACGGTGGTGACGGCACCGCTCCCAACCTGGATGCCAATGGTCCCACCGCCGACGGCAATGGTGGTGGCAGCCTGACCGGCGGTGGCCACCTGATGGGCCTTGGCCAGTGCAGTGACCTCGACCGCTAGGCTGGTCCCGACCGCTGCGCTGTTGGTGGCGGTGGCAGTGGCCACCGTGTCGGTGCTGCTGGCAACGGTACGCGGATTGATCGCCCCCGAGAGCTTCAGGCTGGAGAGGTCGAGACGGGCGCTGAGCAGCTTGGTGTTCAGCGAGCGAATGGCACTATTGCGTTCGGTGAAGACTCGGTTGCGCTTTTCCAGCAGGACGGCGGGTTGCCGGTCCACGGCGATCTGGGAATCGACGATGGCTTTGGTGTCCATACCCGAGACGAGGCCGCCCACCCCCTTGCTTTTGGCGGCGCTCGACGAACTGGAGGCGCTGGACGATGACTGGCTGAGCAGCCCCGCCAAGGCCTGGATCAGGGCATCGCTGGAACTGACGCCATCGACCATGGGAAGTCCTTGGGGTAATGATTGGGCAAAATCCGCCCAATCAGGGGCTGTGGAAGGGGATCAGGCCTGCTTATCAAACATGATGCCAATGATCTCGTCGAGCTGCTTGCGCAGCTTGAGGACCTCATCCCCAGGGATCTGGCGGATGACCTCGTTCGATTCCGCGTCCCGGATCACCACCACCGAGCTGTCGGTGAGGTCATCGTGCTGAAAACCGAAGGACAGTTGCTTGAGCGAGGTGGCCTCGACCACCTTTTGTAAACGCACTGCAGCGGCCCGGACATCATCCTGAGTGACCGGGTCGGCACCATTCTGGGCGGATTCTTCCATAGCCTTGACCTTGGCGGTCTCTGCCTGCAAAAGCTTGTCGCGGTCCGTCTGGACCGGGCGTTGAACATCTACCAACTGGGTAGCAAGCGAAGCGTCAATGCGTGGCATGTGGCA
>JBILDK010000045.1:0-11293 GCA_044352625.1 Planctomycetota bacterium | reverse complement strand
GCAGTCGCTGGCTATCACCGCCGTGGTCTCGGTGTTGTGGGCGGTATGCGGCTTCGGGTTGACCTTCAGCGGCGGCTCTCCGTTCATCGGCACCGATCCCATGTGGTTCCTCCAAGGTGTGGCCTGGGGTTCCGGCGGCGTTCCCGGACCCAACGCCGATTACGCCGCCAGCATCCCTTTCGGCACCTTCGCCCTGTTCCAATTGATGTTCGCGGCCATCACTCCCGCAGTGATTTGCGGCGCGTATGCCGAACGCATGAGTTTCCGCGCCATGCTCATGTTCTCGGTGGGCTGGCTGTTCCTGGTCTATGTTCCGACCGCGCACATGGTGTGGGGCAAGGATGGCCTGCTTAATTGGGGATTTGGCGCCACCACTACCGCCTGCTTCGACTTTGCTGGCGGCACCGTGGTCGAAACCGCCTCGGGCGTTTCGGGACTGATGTGCGCCCTGTTTCTCGGCCATCGCCGCAACTACCTGCGCGAGCCGATGCCCCCGCACAACTTGGCGTTCGCTTTCACTGGCGCCTGTCTGCTGTGGGTCGGATGGTTCGGATTCAACGCCGGCAGCGCCCTGTCAGCCAGCGGCCTCGCCACCCTGGCCAGCATCAACACCCAGCTCGCCGCGAGCGCGGCCACCATCACCTGGCCGCTGGCGGAGTGGATCGTGCGTGGCAAACCCACCGTGCTTGGCGCCATTTCGGGAGCGGTCGCCGGCTTGGTGGCGATTACCCCCGCCTGTGGGTTCGTGACTCCAGGTTCGGCTCTCTTTATCGGCGCGGTGGGCGGCGTGCTGTGCTTCGTGGCCTGCGCCTGGCTGAAGATGAAGCTGCGCTATGACGACGCGCTCGATGTATTCGGCGTGCACGGGGTGGCTGGGATGTGGGGCACCATCGCCACTGGTCTGTTCTTCGCGGCGGAAGCCCATCCTGGGCTCAAGGTTCTCAACCCTGGGTTGTACGCCAGCATCGTCTCCGGAACGCATCACCCGGTCACCGGCCAGCTTATCGGGGTCGGCATCGCCGCTGCGGTCGCCGGCGTCGGTAGCACCCTGGTCCTCGCCCTGGTCAAAGCCACCATCGGCCTGCGCATCTCGGCAGATCACGAGCAGGAGGGTCTGGACCTCACCCAGCACGGCGAGGAAGCCTACAACGATCGCGAGTGAGCCGGGAAACCGCGCACCGCGAAACCGGCGGTGAGCAATGACGATAGCGGCATGGCCACGGCGCACACCACCGGACCCCAGGCCCCACCCGCCGCCAGGGCCACCGCCACCGCATTGTAGCCAACCGCCCAGCCCAACAGCCGACGGATGCGCTGCCGCGCCGCTACCGCGTCAGCGGCCAAGGCCGCCACCGCGCCCACCCCCAGACGCGCATCCGCCACGAACACATGGCAATGGTCCAAGGCCGCGCTCAGTCCACCACGCAGGGCGATGGCCACGTCCGCCACCGCCAGCGCCGCCGCATCGTTTACTCCGTCCCCCACCATCAGCACCGGGCCCCGGACTTGGAGGGCGGTCAGGCGGTCGGCCTTGTCCTCGGGGGTGCAGGCGCCGTGGGCATGATCTGCGGCAATGTCCAACTCGCGCGCCGCCGCTGCCACCGCCTCGGGCCGGTCCCCCGACCACAGATGCACGTCCCAGCCCTGGGCTCTGGCGGCTGCCACCGCCGCTCGGGCATCACTGCGCAGCGGATCCGCCAGGCGAATCACCGCGCGCACCGCACCATTCCACCACAGCACGGTCCCATCGCAGTCGGGAGCAGCCGCAAATGCCGGAGTACCAATGCGCAGCTCAGCACCGTTCCACTCCGCGCGCACCCCGGCGCCTGGTACCTCCGCAATGCTCCCAACCTCACCGGGCACGGCCCCCTGCGCCTGGATCCAGGCGGTGATCGCCGCCGCCGCAGGATGACGTTGGTCGGCCTCGACCGTGAGCAACGCGGAGAGCAGGCTGCCGCGGAGGTCGGGATCCGCCTCCCTCCAGGTCCAGTCGACCACCCGCATCCGCCCCTCGCTCAACGTACCGGTTTTGTCGAAGACCACCGCACGGATGGTCGCCAGGCGTTCCGCCAGACCCGGATCGCGCACCAGGATGCCGGCCACGGCTGCGCGACCGAGCCACGCTGCGCGCACCAGCGGCACCGCCAAGCCGATGGCGCAGGGACAACCCACCACGAGCACGGCGAGACCCTGGTTGAGGGCCTGCGCCGCCCCGCTGTGCCAGCCCCAGAACGCTGCGGTGAGAATAGCCACGAGGCCGAGCAAAGGCATGAACACCGCCACCAGACGGTCGGTGGGGTCAGCGGCGCGACGCGGGGACTGGGCCCGCCCGGCGGCCAGCAGGCCACCGACGCGGGTCGCGGATCCGGTGGCGGTTGCACACAGCCGCAGGGTCTCCAGCGCGCTGCAGCCAGCAAAGGCGGTGGCTCCGGGCAGCACTCGTTCGGGCCGGGATTCTCCGGTCAATACCGCCGTATCCACCAGAGCCGGGGTGTCGCGCACCAGGCCGTCGCAGGGCAGGCGCATTCCGGCGGTGACCTCCACCAGATCCCCCACCACCAGGGCCGTCGTGGGCACGGTCTCGCGAACGTCGCCGCGACAGCGCACCGCACTCACGGGCAACAGACCATCCATCAAGCCAGCCAGGCGCTGCACCCGTTCCTGGGCGGTAAGAAAGCCGACTCGCGCCGCCAATAAAAGCGCAGTGAACATGGCCGCCGCATCGACATAGAGCTCATTGCCCCCCTGCGCCACCAGGATCACGCTGGCCACGGTGGCGGCGCTGATGGTCAGGCTGGCGGCCAGATCAACGTTCCAGCGCCGACCGCGCATGGCCGCCAGGGCGGCGCGATGGATCGGCCACGCCGACCACAGCACCGCCGGGGCCGCTACCAGCAGCGCGCCCCAGGCGAACGCGGCGCGATTGCCGGCATCGAGATCCTGAGCCAGCTCACCCGCCCACAGGTTCATCGAGAGTTGCATTGCCCCCATCGCGCTGGCCGCGGCCACCGCCAGGCGCAGCAGCAGGTCGCGGCGCTCCGCTTGGCGTTCGGCCGCGAGCCGTTGCGCCAGCCAGGGCCGGACACGGTAGCCGAGTCGGCTCATGGCCAAGGCCTGGGACACCGGCGAACTCCGCGCCGGATCGTATACCACCGATACACAGCCGCGGCCCAGGTCGACCTGGGACCAGCGTACCCCGGGGTCGATCGACGGCAGGCGCTCCAACACCCACACGCACGCGGCGCAATGCATGCCACCAACGCTCCAGTTCAGGGCACACAGCCCATCGCGGCGCACCAGGACATGCTCGGCGGCGAACTCTGGGCCGGCGAAGGCTGCCGCGCCTTCCGGATCCGGGGCGGTAGCGGCCACCGGTGGTCCTACCGCCGAACCGCGCACGCGATGGAAATCCCCCAGACCAGACTGACGCAGGAATGCCGCCGCAGCGCGGCAGCCGAGGCAACAGTACTGTTCGCACGCGTCCGCCTCGACCAGGGCCGGCGGCACTGGCGAGCCGCAGTGGAAGCAGGCGACCGGCTCAGCCGCCATGACCAACCACGCAGGCGGGGCCACCGGCGAGCAGCGTCCGCACCGCCACCACCCCGATCCACACGCCTGCCAACGCCAATCCAGCCGGCACCAGGCGACGACCCACAGCAATCCGCCAATGGCCCAGGCCCGCCGGCAGCACCACACACAGGGCCAACACCGGCGTGGTCACCAGCACCAGCCCCGCCAGCACCAGGGCGCCATGCAGCGGACTGGTTGTGGCTGCGGCGAGGCCCAGGGCCCACACGACCACCGCGCAGGGCAGAAACGCCATGACCAGTCCGAGTACGAATCCCCGCCCCATGCCTGATCGCAGCGCCAACACCCGTGCCGCCCCTGGCATGGGCGGCAGGTTCGGCAGACGCAGCCACCCGGCCTCGATCACAGCCATGACCAGGCACCACGCTGCCAACCCCAGGCTGATCCACGGCGACGCCAGGAACCGGCTGATGCCGCTGCCCGCGAGTCCTGCGGCGGCCCCCGCGCCCGCATACACCAGCGCCCTGCTGGTCTGATAGGCAGCGAGCTGTAGGAGCGCCGCACCCGCCCGCACCTGGCCCGACTCATCCGCGCCGAAGCGAAACGCCAGCATCAGCGGACCGCACATCCCGGCGCAATGGCCCGCTGACCACAGCAGGCCCTGGGCGAACAGAGCAGTATAGATGACGGCGAGATCGGGCATGGCGCAGTCGGGATCCGGTGACGGCGGCCATGATGGTCCGCCCGTCACCCCACGCCAGTCACCCCACGCCGCTGAACCGAGTGCCCTCGGCGGAGGTGCTCTGCGGTTGCAGCAACGCCTTGAGCGCAGCGAGTGAACGCTGCTGCTGATTGCCCTGGGTCGGGGCCGTGCCGGTGAGGGCGTGCTGCACCGCCTGATAGCGTTCGAACTGGCCGGCGATACGCCCGCTCTGGGCGGTGGCGGCGGACACCTGCTGCTGCAATTGTCCGGCGGCGGATGCGAGCACCTTGCCCGCCCCGGCCAATTGTTCCGCGGTAGCAGAGCCCAGATCCAAGGTCGCCAGCGCTGCGACCGAGGTGAAATCCGACCCTTGGCCTTGACCCAATTGGTCGGCACTGACCGGCTTCAGCCGACTGGCGGCAAAGGACTTATTAGCCAATGACTGGTCGGCCAGCGCCGCCCCTTGGTCTTTGGCCCCCTGCTTCACCACCGCCAGCGCGGCGGTAAAATCACGCTGGAGTTGGGCTCGGTCCTCGGCGTTCAACCCGCTTGCCGCAGCCCGAGCGAGCACGGACCGGGCTTGGTCCACGCCAGATGACACCGTGGCAAGACCGGCACGAAACTGATCGGCCTGAACGAACCCCTTGCTGGCGTCGCTCAACCGCGCCTGATTGGTTTCCTGAGCGCGTTTGAGGCCAGGCACCGTCGAGGTGGTAAAAGGTTTGCCCGATTCCAATTGCGACAAGGCCTGCAGACGCACCTGGGTCTGACGCTGATAACCGGCAACCATCTGGCCGATGCGCATGATCCGTTTATACCCACCCGGCAGAGCGCTGACAATACGCAAATCAGCGGATCAGGGATTCCCACGCACAGGTGCAGGTAATCGGGATCTCGCCGAGCAGGCCGCCCAGGGCTGTATCTGGGACCGTGACCTGGCTGCGCACCAGCACGCCATCGGCGGCCTGGGCGGGGATCACCGCTACCATCACGGCTTGGCCCAGGGTGGTGCCGGTCCATTCCGGAGCAGCGCTGACCAGGGGCGCGGAGCAGATATCGCAGTCCTTCGGATGCAACACGATGAGGGAGCCGTCGCTGAGCCGGCGCACAATGGTCGCGTCCTGGTCGCCGCAGGTCACCGGCAGGTGGACCACGGCCTCCTGGCCGGCGATGCTCATGGCGCGGATGCAATAGACGGCGAGCGGTTCGGCCTTGTTCTTGGCCCTCAGCGGGGGCATCAGCACGCCATGCACGAATCCGGCGAGGGCGTCGAAGGTGGCCTTGCTCGCCAGCACCTGGCCGCGCACCGCCGCGTGCTCGATGCGCGAGGCGGTGTTCACCGCATCGCCAAGCAGGGTGTACTCCATGCGTGAGCCGACCCCGATGTTGCCGGCCACGACCGCGCCGGTGTTGAGACCGATGCCGGTGCGCAGCACCGGGCGGCCATCGGCGATGAGCTGGCTGTTGAGGCCAACCAGCGCGTTCTGCATGTTGATCGCGGCGCGCACCGCCGCGCCCACCGCGTCGCCACGATCGAAAGGCACGCCCCAGAAGGCCATGATCGCGTCGCCGATGAATTTGTCGACCGAACCGCTCTCGTGCTCGATGCACGGCACCATGCGGTCAAAGTAATCGTTCATCAGCCGGACCACCTCGGCCGGTTCGAGGCTCTCGGACAGCCGGGTGAAACCGATGATGTCGCTGAACAGGATGGTGCTGTGGTAGGTCTTGCCGCCCAGACCGATGTCCAGGCTGCCGGAGAGCACCTGGTCGGCGACCGGACCGGGCACGAAGCGCATGAGGTTGTTGCGGTGCGCGGTCTCGACCTCGATTTTGCGCAGTTGTTCCGCATTCTTGAGCGCGATGGCGGCCATGCGGCTGGCGGCGGCGGCGAGGGCGAGATCGTCCTTGGTGAAGGCCCGCGCCGGATCGGTGGTATCGATCTGGAGCAGCCCCAGGACCTCGTCGCCCACCAGCATGGGCACGGTCATGGCCGAGCGCAGCTTGAGGCTGACGATGGACATGCCCTGATCGAAGTCGCCGGTGTTCTGGTCGCCAAACAGCAGTGCCGAACGCGTCTCCAGCACCCGGCGGCAGATCGAGGTCGAGATCACTAAACCCTCGGTGCCGACCTCGCGCCCGCGCAGGCGCACCGCTGCGGGGACCAGTCGGCCGGTTTCGGTGCCGGTCATGAGGAACGCGCGCTCGGCCTGGGGAAAGACCTTGAGCAGGGCGTCGAGGATGGTGCGGCAGACCTCCTCCAGCTTGTCGATCTTCTCAAGCGCGGTGGACACCTCCATGATCGCTTCAAGACGCGCTTGGAGGTCGGCGGTGGTGGTCACCGGTCCGCCGCTGCTGCCGCTCATCTCCAGCACCACGCTGTGGCTGAGGTCCTGCTCCTGCTCGCGGAAGCCGAACACCGAGCTGGCGCTGACGCTGACCGAAGAGGACCCAGCTTTGCGTTGGCGCTGGATGCGCAGCCGGGTCTCGCCCAGGCGCAGCACATCGCCGTGCTTGAGCACCACCGCGGCGGCCAGGCGCTGGTCGTTGACGAAGGTGCCATTGGCCGAGCCGTTGTCGGCCGCGCTGAGCACCGTGCCGTCGAAGATCACCTGGGTGTGTTTGCGGCTGGCGTTGGGGTCCGGCACCTCGAGTTGGCACTCGGGGCTGCGCCCGGCCATCATGGTCCGGGTGACCGGCACGACTTCGCCGGCCCGGGCACCGGTCAGGAACACCAGCTCGAACATGGACCGGGTCGTATGTCACTGCTCCGGAGTCGCAACCGGGGACCCGGCATCACCTGCTGTCCACTTCCGCTGCGTGCATCAATTGATCTGATGCCGCCATGCTTGCCGACAGCCTTCTTGAACTGATCCGCCGCACCTCAACCCAATTGCCCGACGACGTGGCCCACGCGGTACGTGCCGCCAAGGGCGCTGAGGCCGTCGGCAGCAACGCCGCCTACGCGCTGGACGTGATCGATCAGAACATCGGCTTGGCCTGCGAGCGCAGCCAGCCCCTGTGCCAGGACACCGGCTCGATCCTGTTCTACGTCCACACCCCGGTGGGTTACGACCAGATCGCCTTTGCCGAGGCCGCGATCAGTGCGGTCAAGCTCGCCACCGCCAAGGGCTACCTGCGCCAGAACAGCGTGGACAGCATCACCGGGCACAACAGCGGCGACAATGTCGGCCCCGGCTTCCCCGACCTGCATTTCCATCAATGGCGCAAAGACCACGTCGAGATCGTGCTCATGCTCAAGGGCGGCGGCTGCGAGAACGTCGGCGCCACCTACACCCTGCCTGACCCGCGCTTCGGCGGACGCGACCTCAAAGGCGTGGAAAAGGCTGTGCTCGACTGCGTGCTCCAGGCCCAGGGCCAGGGCTGCGGCCCCGGCATCCTCGGCGTCGGCATCGGCGGCGACCGGGTCAGCGGCATGGCCTGCGCCAAGGCCCAACTCTTGCGCCGACTCGACGACGCCAACCCCGACCCGGTACTCGCCGGGCTGGAGGCCGCCGTGGTCGCCAAGGCCAACCAGAGCGGCATCGGCCCCATGGGCTTCGGCGGCAAAACCACCCTGCTCGGCTGCAAGGCCGGGGCGCTCAACCGCGTCCCCGCCTCGTACTTCGTCGCGGTCAGCTACATGTGCTGGGCCTTCCGCCGGCAAGGCATCGATCTGAACACCGACGGCGATATTGCGCGATGGATCTATTGACCCGCACCGCCCGCGCAGCGCGCACCGCACCAAGGATGATGTAATGGCTATTATCTCACTATCGACCCCGCTCACCGAATCAGCCGTGCGCGATTTGAAGGTTGGCGACACCGTCGAATTGTCCGGGCGCGTGTACACCGGCCGCGATGCTGCGCATCATCGCCTGCACAACGGGGTCAAGCCGCCGGTGGATCTGGCAGGCGCGGTGATCTACCACTGCGGGCCGGTGATGGTGAAAGAGGGCGAGCGCTGGACCTGCCGTGGAGCCGGGCCGACCACCTCGTCACGCGAGGAACCCTACCAGTGGGAAGTCATGCGCGACCACGGCATCCGCGGCGTGATCGGCAAGGGCGGCATGGGCGCCAAAACGCTGGCGGGCTGCAAGGAGTACGGCTGCGTGTACCTGCACGCCATCGGTGGCGCGGCCCAGGTGGCGGCCAGCCGTATCAGCCGGGTGGATGGCGTGGACTGGATGGACCTGGGCAGCCCCGAGGCCATCTGGCACCTGTGGGTCGAGCGCTTCCCGTGCATTGTGACCATGGACAGTCACGGCAATTCCCTGCACCAACAGGTGTATCAAGCCAGCGCCGCGGCCTTGGCCACGCTCACCGCTTAGGCGTGAACCGCGCGGCGCGACCTGCGTTTGGGCAACGTCACAGACACGCCACGGTTCATTGATTTCTGCGTCTTTTTCGACTGAACCGTCGCATCTGTGCCGCGTTTCCCAGACAAGGAAACGCCATCATGCACGACGACACCCAGAACGATGACGGCCAGGCGCAGCCCCCACAACCGGTCGAACGGGATCGGGAAAAGCATGGGATGATCGGCTGGGGGATCTCTGGTGTCATTCACGGGGCCGCCGTGGTGGCCATGACCTTTGTGGTCTTCGCCACCCAGCAGAAGGAACACGAGCTGCCGCCTTTCCGCCCCGTGCCGCCGCCGGCCCAGATGGAGCGGATCACCGAGCGCCAGCCCGCGGACCTCGAGGACCGGCCCGATATGCCCATCCTCACCGACGAAGTGGCCGAGACGCCGGCGCCGCTTGAGGTCATGGTGGAGGTACCTGTCGAGGAGATATCGGCGAATGACGAGACCAACCCTGACCCGGGCAGGCAAGGCTCGCTCGAAACTCCGGTGGATCTGGCCATGGCCCTCAACTCTGGGTTCATTCCCGCCACCGGCCCAGCCAGCGGGGCTCCGGGGCCCTTCGGTGACGGACGTCCAGATGGCGCGGCCAAGCGCGGGAAAATCAAGCAAGGTGGCGCGACAAGGCCATCGGTTGGGGCGGTCAAGAGCGCCCTGCGCTGGCTCGCTCGGCACCAGAGCCCGGACGGTTCGTGGCAGGCTGAAGGTTACTTCCGCAATTGTGATGGCGAGCAGCGCTGTGAACCAGGCAAGAGCCAGGGTTCCGGAACCGATAAAGCCCTGACCGCCTATGCGGTGCTCGGTTTCCTGGGCGATGGCTACGACCACCGCAGCGCATCGACCTTCCGTCCAGTGGTCAACAAAGGCATCAAGAAGCTTCTCGGCTGGCAGCAGGCAGACGGCAGTTTCGGGCCCAGCAATTACGAACACGCCATTGTCACCCAGACCCTGGCCCAGGCCTATGCCCAGACCAATGACGAGACCCTGCGCACCCCGGTCACCCGGGCGGTGCGGGTCATCCTCGACCGCCAAAACCAGGATCCGTCGGCGCAGGGCTCCGGTGCCAACGGCCTGGGCTGGGACTACACCGCCGCCACCGGACGTAACGACAGTTCGGTGACCGGTTGGAACATCATGGCCCTCAAGAGCGCCATGATCGCCGGCATCCCCGGGGCCGAAAAAGGCCTGAACGGCAGCAAACGCTGGCTCGAAGGGGCGTGGAAGGCGGGGAATCCGGTGAGGACCGGCGTTTTCGCGGCGGCCAAGGAGGCTTCGCCCTATGACCAGACGCGCTTCCCGTACTGCTGGTACCACGAGACCGGCAAGATCGACATGAGCCCGGCCATCGCCACCGCCCAGGGCGGCGCCCAGTCGATGGAGTCCGTTGGTCTGCTGTGTGCCGCCTTCACTGGCCGCGCCCCTGGCGATCCACTGTTCGAAACCCTTGCCAACAGCGTCAGCGCCCACCAGACGCCCACCGCGTGGCCCACCAACACCTACTATCTCTACTACAACACCCTGGGCATGTTCCAGGTCGGCGGCAAACGCTGGGAGGACTGGAATGGCGCAGTACGCGACCTCTTGGTCAAGGCTCAGCGTTCCGATGGATGCTTTGAAGGCAGTTGGGATTCCCATGGTACCGTGTTCCACGGTCACGGGGCGGGGCGGGTGCTCTCGACCTGCTACACCCTGCTCGCGCTGGAAGTGTACTGGATCTACGACCGTATACACAAACCGGCCAAACACTGACCTCTTGTTGATCCCCGGGGCGCGGACCCATCATCCGCCCCCCGGAGCACACGATGGGATTTCTCGGCCTTGGTCGTCCTCGTTGGAAACATGCTGATGCGGAGGTGCGCCTGCGCGCCCTCGCCGACCTGGACGCCAGCCAGCAGGGCGTGTTCCGCGATCTCGCCCTGCGCGATCCCGAACCCCGGGTGCGGGCAGTGGCCGCCGGTCGCGTCAGTGGGGTCAGCGACCTGACCCGCCTGGCTCGTGAGGGCGATGATGCGGTACGGCGCATCGCCCGCGAACGTTCCTCCGGCTTTGCCGACCAGCTGCTGCGCGCCAAGCCGTTTTCCGAGGTCGGTGAACTGCTCAGCCAGATCGATGACCAGAAGTCCCTGGCCGAGTTGAGTGTCCAGGCCAGCGATCAGCAGGTGCGCGCCGCAGCCTTCGCCCGGCTGCTCGCCCTGCCTGAGCCGAGCGAACCATTGCTCGCCCTGGTCGCCATCCAAGACGCCACCGGCACCATCGCCGCGCAAGCCGTGGCCCGCATCGGCAAGCGCTCGGTGCTCAAGGATGTGGTGCGCAAAGCCAAGGTCGATGCGGTACGCACCGCCGCCGCCGCCCGCAGCGAAGCCCTCGCGGCCGAGGCCGAGAAGCCCAGCGCGGAACGCCGCCGGCAGGCCCGCCTCAAGACCGCCGAGGCGCTGCTGCCCCAGGCGCTCAAGCTGGCGGTGTCGAGCGACCACGCACGTAGCCCCGAGGCCTGGAGCGCGCTGTGTGCCCAGTGGGACAGCGCCCTCGCCGCCGAGGCCGATCTGCCCCACGAGGACGCGTTGAGCGAACTTGACCGCCGTTTTCGCCGCGCCCACCAGGATGCGGACGAACGCCGCACCGCGTGGGTGGCCCAGATCGCCGCCGCCCGTGCCCAGGGCGAGGCGGTGCTCGCGCAGCTCGTCGAGGGCGTCGATGCC
>JBILDK010000375.1:0-3395 GCA_044352625.1 Planctomycetota bacterium | reverse complement strand
CACCACCACGTTGGCCCAAGCGGACGGGGGCCTGGGGGTCAAGAATGCACTCAACGCATTGGGCCAAAAGAATTTGCTCGGCACCTTCACCCCGCCGTGGGCGGTGCTCAACGACAGCCGCTTCCTAGCCGCGCTCGATGATCGCGCCTGGCGTGATGGCGTGGCCGAGGCGGTCAAAGTCGCGGCCATCAAGGATGCGGCCTTTGCCCACGAGTTGGCTGCGCTGGTTCCGCGTCTGGCAGGACGAGACTTGGCGGCTCTGGAACGCGTGGTGCGACGCACGGCCGAACTCCATCTGGCGCACATCACCGGGGGCGGAGATCCTTTTGAACACGGTAGTTCGCGGCCACTCGACTTCGGCCACTGGTCGGCGCACCGTCTGGAGATTCTCAGTCATCACCGCCTGTCTCATGGCGAAGCGGTGGCCATCGGCGTTGCGATCGACCTGCTCTATGCCGCGGACCTGGGCTTTATCTCCTCGGCTGAGGCCGACCTGCTGATCACGGTGCTTGCCAGTGCCGGCTTCCGCCTGTGGGATGAGGTGCTGGAATTGACGGACAGTCGCGGACGCCGGGCGGTGCTGGCCGGCCTCGACCACTTTCGGGAACATCTTGGTGGCGATCTGACCCTGGCCATGCCCAATGGCCTCGGTCGGCAGCAGGATATCCATCAGCTTGTTGAAAGTCGTTTTCTGGAAGCCTGCAATCGCTTGCGTCGCTGGCGTCCACAGGTTTCGAATAGGTTCATTTCACAGGGATTATAGATCGTTAGGGCCGGCTGTGGTCGAACCATTTGCACCACCAAAAGGCGCTATAGGATATTGTCCCTGCGACCACCAGCCCTATGACTCTTGTCCTTGTAATCCAGCATCCCGAAGGGGAACCCAGCTACGTCAACCTCGACGAGAAGGGACTGCCCCAAATCATAGGGCGGGATTCTGACCAGGCTCAGATCGTGCTGCCCGATAGCCAGGCCAGCCGCGCCCATTGTCGCCTCAGCCATCATAGCGAGGGGATTGCGGTGGAGGACCTTGAGAGCCGCAACGGCACCTGGATCAACCACCAACGTATCACCAGCGGCGTGTTGCGCCGCGACGATATGCTTAAGATTGGCCTCACCCAGTTCTTCATCGAAGAGCCTGCGGAACCGGACCCGCTTGAAGGCAAGCGCTTTGGCAATTTCGAACTTCAGGAGGCGCTCGGTACCGGCAGTTATGGCCGGGTGTACAAGGCGCTGCAGATCAACCTCGCCCGCCCGGTGGCGGTGAAGATCCTCAACGATGAGTGCTCCCAGGATCCAGAACGGGTCAATGCGTTCCTGGTTGAGGCCCGCCGCGCCGGCCGCCTCAACCATCCCAATCTGGTCCAGGTCCACGATGTGCTGGAAATGGACGGTCGGTACCTGCTGGTGATGGAGCTGATGTCAGGCTGTACCACCGATCTGCTGCGCGATGATGGCTTGTTCAGTGAAAGCCAATTGGTCGGCGTGATCCGTGACATGTGCCGCGCCCTAGCCTATGCCGAAAGCCAGCGTCTCGTCCATCGCGATGTCAAGCCGGACAACATTCTGGTCAGCGAGGAAGGGGTTTACAAACTTGCTGACCTGGGCATCGCCGCGCCGATCAGTGCTGATGGTCACGCTCGTCAGGAACGCATTTTCGGCAGTCCACACTACGTCGCGCCCGAACAGGCCCGCGGTGGCATGATCGACGGTCGTGCCGACCTCTACGCTCTTGGTGCTAGCGCCTGGCATCTGGCCACTGGCGCGACCCTGTTCACCGGCACCAGTCGCCAGCTGGTTGGTCACCATCTCAACTCTGCGATCCCGGACCTGCGCAAGCTCGCCCCAAAGCTTTCATCCCAGGTGGTGGCCTTCATCACCAACCTGCTCGACAAGGATCCCTCGCGCCGCCCGGTAAACGCCGCCGAGGCCCTCAAACGGATTGAACAGATCCACCTCCAGAATGCGGTAAAGATGATAACCCCGTTTCCCCGCCGCAGGGTACCTGTCCGCCGCTTTTCGCGGCGTATGCGCTAATACAGCTTTCGGCCTTGGGCCGGACGGCCCTCAATTGCACATCGCTTCAAGCCCTCTGAGCCTGGAGCAGCGCCCGCGTTGGGCGGGATCTCACCGAGCCAGGGCAGCCCTCAATCAGGCCTTGGCGAGCGAGAACCGCAGCGGGTGCCCGTTGAGGTCGGCGTTGACGGAGCCGTTGCCTGCAATGATGGCGGTGGCCAGCACGTCGTCGGCGATCAGGCTGGCGTGGGTGCTGAGCGCAGCGCTGACCGCGGCGTCGCTGGACTCCCAGGTCAGCGTGACGCGGTCAGAGACCTCCAGGCCCGCTTCCTTGCGTGCCTGCTGTAGCACCGACACGAACTCACGGGCGAGGCCCTCGTGGACCAGCGCTTCGTTGAGCGCGGTGTCGAGCGTCACGGTCACGGCCCCGGCACTGGCGACCACGGCCCCGGCGACGGGCGTGCGTTGCAGCAGCACGTCGGCCACGGTGAGGCTTTCACCCGCAACCGGGATGGATTCGCCGGCTTCCAGGCGGGCGACGTCGGCGTGGCCCCAGGTGACCAGGACGGCGCCAATCTCTTTGATTTTCTGGCCGCAGCGTTTGCCCAGGACTTTGAGGTTGGGCTTCACGCTGACCGCCACCACGGCGGCTTCGTCGGCGCTGACCGCCACATCCTTCACATTGAGTTCTGCCGCAAGAATCGCCGCCTGAGCTTGGGCTGCAACGCGTACGGCCGGGTCGCGTGAGACCACGGTGAGCCGAGCCAAAGGTTGCCGGACCTTGAGCTTGTGGTCCTCGCGCAGTTTGCGGCCCAGGGCCACCACAGTGCGGACCACGCCGACCTGGGATTCCAGCTCGGCGTTGATGAGGGCCGATTCTGGCTGCGGAAAATCGCACCAGTGGACACTGGCAGGTGCGTTGGCATCCACCGGCCGCACCAGGCGCTGATAGGCCTCCTCGGTGAGGAAGGGCATGAACGGCGCCAGGACCTGGGCGAAGGTGGTCAGCACCGTGTACAGCGTGGCGTAGGCATCGGTCTGGTCGGTGCGGTCGGTCGAGCGCCAGAAACGCGCGCGATTCGCGCGGATGTACCAGTTGGTCAGATCGTCGATGAACGCCACCAGGCGCGGCACCACATTGTACAGGCGGTAGCCTTCCATCTCGGCGTTCACATCGCGGATCAGCGATTGCAGCACCGACAGCACCCAGCGGTCGAGGACATGGCGGCTCGCCACGGGCCGGGCAGTCCAGGTGCGCGGGTCGTAGCCATCGACGCTGGCGTAGGTGGTGAAGAACGCGAGGGCGTTCCAGTAGGGCAGCACCACGGTGCGCACGATCTCCTTCAGGCCGGCTTCGGAAAAGCGCAGCGGTTCAGCGC
>JBILDK010000372.1:0-3398 GCA_044352625.1 Planctomycetota bacterium | reverse complement strand
TCGCGGCCGATCAGCGCCAGCACCGCCTGGGCGGGGAGGCGGTCGCCGCCGGCGACCTCCACCGTGTCGGGGGTGATGCGCACCAAGCGTGTGCCCAGGCGCAGCGCCAGCCGGCCCTGCTGGGCCAGAGCGATGACCGCAGCGGTGTTCTCGGGCTTGGCCTTGGCGAGGTCGGCGCCGCGATGCACCAGGGTGACCCGTGCCCCGGCGTTGGCGCAGGCGACCGCCGCTTCGCAGGCGCTGTCGCCGCCGCCCGCCACCACCACATCCTGGCCGGCGTAGTGCGCCGGATCGTGCAGGCGGTTGACGACCTGGGCGAGGTCCTCGCCGGGCACGCCGAGGCGACGGAAGTTGCCGCTGCGGCCGATGGCCACGATCACCCGCCGGGCCTGGATCGGCGCACCCTCGGCCAGCATCACCGCGAGGTGGCCGTCCCGGCGTTCGATGTGGGTCGCGGTGCCGGCGCGTTGGGGGAGGGTGTGTTGCGCGAGTTGGGCCTCCAGTTCGCGCAAGAGGTCCTCCTTCACCGTCGCTGCGACCTGGAGCATGCCCGCCGGGCGCAGGTCGGTGGGATAGGTGAAGATCGGCTTGCCGGCGGGGAAGTTGGCGAGGGTGGCGAGGCGCTGGTTCGACTCGATCACGGCGAAGCGCAGGCCGCTCTGGGCCAGCTCGACCGCCGCCGCCAGGCCCGCCACGCCGCCGCCGACGATGGCCACATCCAGGATGTCGCCAGCGCTGGGCGCGGGCAGTTCGCGCACGCAGCGCGCCGCCGCCTTGGCTCCGGAATCGAGGGCGAATTTCAGCAGCGGCACGCCGGTGAGATCGCCCACCACGTACAGTCCGGGCACCCGGGTGCTGCCGTCCGACTCCACCGCCGGCAGCGGTTCGGGCACGCTGGCGGGCCACTGCCCGTGCAGCCAGTGGGCGTAGCGCGACAGCCAGGAGAAAGGAGCGGAGAGGATCATCGGTGGGCGTCCAAGGGGGGCAGGAATCCGGCTGCGATCGCGGCGGCCAGGTCGTCGGCGTCATCGCAGTCGCGCAGGACCTCGGTGGTGGCGCAGGCCAGCCCGGCAACGGCCAAGCGGTCGCGGGTGGCGTCCAGCAGTGCCGGAGTGGACCAGGGCAGGTCGTCGCCGGTGCAGGGTGCGATGACGGCGGGGTCGGTCAGCGCGAGGCCCCAATACCCGCCATCGTCCGCCGGTCCGAACGCCGCCGGCGTGGCGGTGGCGGCGAGACGCTCCAGATGCGCCGCCGTCAGACCCGGACAGTCGGTGCCGATCACCACCGCGCACGGTGCCTGGGACAAACCGAGGCGCAGCGCGGCGGCGATGCGTCGGCCCAGGCCCCCGTCCGGTTGCGGCGTGCGGGGCAGGTGGGCCAGGGCACTGCCGTCCCAGGCGGCGTCGGCGCCGGTGGTCATGAGCGTGACCGCACCGGGCCAGCCGCGAGCCACGTCGGCGACGCGGGCCAGCAGGTGATGGTACACGCGCAGGGTTGAGGCCGCGCCGATGGTGGCGGCGAGGCGCGTCTTGACCCGGCCCAACTCCGGCGCCCGGGCGAGGATGACCAAGGACGCGTCAGACATGACGCCTCCGCCAAGTCTCGACCGCCAGCACCACGGCCGCCGGCAGATGGGCCAGGGCGGTGACCACGGGATCCTCGACCCACTCGCCCACGCGCAGCATGCCTACGCCATGGAACCAGTAGATGCCGGCGCAGGCGGTCCACACCGGCAGGGTCCAGCCGCGCGCCGCGCCCAGCAGGCCCACGATCAGGCAGAGGTACCACGGATGCAGGGTGGGGAGGCACACCAGCAGCATCGCCGCCAGGTGCAGGACCAGCGTGGGCAGGGGCAGCGCGGCGCGGCGACGCCACACCCAGGCCAGTCCGCAGAGCAGGGCCACCAGCAGCACGCCACGGATCGCCGGCTCCAACGCCTCTGCCGGCAGCAGCGGGCGCAGTGCGAGACGCAGCCACGGATCCAGCGCACCGTGGTAGTGCAGGCTGCCGCCGAAGGTCAGCAGGCTGGCCACCAGCCCGGAACCGGCGCCGAGGAAGGGTAGGTAGGCGAGCATCGCCACGATCGCCACGATGCCGACCCGATGCCACCCAACCCGCCAGAATATCGCCGGCAGGGCGATGGCGGCGAAGGGCTTGACCAGGGCCGCCAAGATCACCAGCAGCACCGCGCTGCGCCCGTGGCCGCGCACCGCCAGCAGCACGCCGCCCACCAGCAGCGCGGCCATGACGATGTCGTTGTGGGCCTCGCCGCTGGCGAAGATCGGCAGCACCGGATTCCACGCCACCGCCACCACCAGGCCGGGGGCCGCGCCGGTGGCGCGCAGCAGGGCCAGGGCCAGGACGATCAGCGCCAGGCTGCCGACGCAGGCGAGGGCGGTGAAGCCCGGCAATCCCGGGTGCACCGCCATCACCAGGGCCTCGAAGCCGAGGGCCACCGGGGGATAGATCGCGGTCATCTGCGGATGGTTGACCCGCGCCGCGATGGCCGGTTCCACCAGCGCGGTGGCGCGGGGGTCCCCTGGCGGGATCGCATAGGGATTCTGCCCGGCGAGGATCTGGGCGCCCTCCACCGCGTAGCGGTTCACATCGTCGGAGTGCCACAGGCCAGTGCCGAGGAGGTTGAGCGCCACGCCCACGGCGAGGATCCAGGCGATAGCCGGGCGCGGCAGCGGCCGCGTACGGGCGATGGCCAAGCCGGCGAGCATGACCGCGCCCAGCGCCAGCGCGCCGCCGGCGAACAGCACCGGCTCCTCGCGCCACGAGGCATCGCGCCAAGCCAGGATGCTGATGATGGCGATGGCCACCGAGCCGAGCGGCAGCAGTGGCCACCAGGGGATCATGGCCGGTCGGCCGGAGCGTGGTGCTGCCAGTAGGCGTAGCGGCGCACCTTGCGCAGGGTCAGGTGCGACCCATCGGCCTGATCCCAGCGCAGCAGGGTGCGCGCAGGTTCATCGCGCAGCAGCAGCCGGTCGCGCAGGGCGCCGCGCTGCACGGTGATGACCAGGCCCTCGGCGGTTGCGGCACGGGTGACGGTGGCGGGCTCAGGCACGGTGCTGACGCAGCGCGCCTCGATCTGGCTCGGGATCACGCGGATCGTGGCTGGCGCATCGCTGGCCTGCGACCATGCCCGCGCCCACCACCACAGGCTGTCGGCAGGTACTGCGTCCTGCCCCAGATCGAGGTCCTGTGGTACATCGCCGTGCCCGTCAAAATAGCTCGACACGTGCAGGGGGCCGCCATTGACCCAGGACTTCGCCGCCGCGCCGCACCATTCGTGGCTGGTGATGAGCCAGCGCAGGGGCACGCCATCGGCTTGGCGCACGAGCTGGAACGATGACTGTTCGTAGCGGTACACGCCGGTCTGGAAGCTGCGCACC
>JBILDK010000373.1:0-3398 GCA_044352625.1 Planctomycetota bacterium | reverse complement strand
CTGCGCCTGCTCGACGGCCGCCACACCCCGGATGCGGTGGCCGCAGAGATGGGCGCGACCCGTTTTGATACCTGGGCGATCATCGCCCAGATGGTGGTGGCCCAGGTGGCGCGGCCGTGCTCGCCCGAGGACATCCTGGCCGACGCCCAGGCCCTGCGCGAGGCCGGCGAATTGGCCCAGGCCCGAGACCTGCTTGAGATCATGGTGCGCTACAGCCGCGTGCCCGAAGTCATCCGGCCCCTGGCCGAGATCACCGCCGAGCTGAAAGAAGGTCCCCGCGCAGTCGAGCTGTACCTGGAACTGGTGCAGAGCGACCAGGACCGCGGCGAACTCGATCGCGCCCTGGCCGATCTCGACATCGTCATCGGCCTGTCGCCGGATGATCCGGAACTGCATTTTGAACGCGCCCAGGTGCGCGCTGAACTGGGCCAGAGCGAGGCTGCGGCCTCCGGCTACGTGCAGGCGGCCCAATCGTTTCTCGGGACCCGCGATGTAGCCAAGGCGATCGATGCCTGCCACCGCGCCAAGAACATCCTGCCCCGCGCCCCGGAACCCCACCGCTGGCTGGCCAAAGCCTACCTGATGGAGGGTCAGACCGACAACGCCACGGTCGAATACAAGTCGCTGTGGCATGCGCTGCTCACCACCGCGCGCCCGTGCGCGGCGCTGGATCAGTTGCGTCAGATCCTCGACAACGATTGCAAATACGGGGCGATCAAGGAACAGGTCCTGTCCCACGCCGGCAACAGCGAGGCGGTCAAGACGAGCAAGGCGACGCGCCTGCTGGTCTATGCCGCGATGGTCGTCCTGGCGGTGGTGGCCGGCCTGGCGAGTTGGGAATACTACCGCCGCGTGGTGGTGGCGAATCAGGGTCAGGGCCAGGTCAATGAACTCGAACGCACCCTCTCCACGCGCAAAGATGCGGCCGAGCACCCGCAGATCATTGAGGAGCTGAGCGAATTGCGCGCGCGCTTCGGCAGCAACCGCGATCTGGCGGTGCGCATCGATACCATGCTCGCCGGGGTGAAGCAGGATTTCCAGGATCGTGCCCTGGGCCTCATCGCGCGCGGGGATGCGTTGCTGACCGGCGGGGATTTTGTCGGCGCCGAGCAGGTTTTCAATACCTTGCGCCGCGATTATCGCGACACCCAGGCCGCAGCCTCAGCCGACTCGCGGCTCGAACTGGTGCGCCAGCGCCGCACCGAGGTCGCGGTCGATGCACCGGTGGCCGAGGCCCAGCGCCGCTGGACCGCCTGGGATTGGGACGGGGCGCTGAGCGGCCTGGATGCGGTGCTTGCCCGCCAGGATCTGCCCACCGAGCTGCGCGCCCGCCTCACCACCCTCCAGGTCGAGTGGCTCGCCGCCAATCGCAGCGCCCAGCGCCTGCTCGAACGCGCCCAGCGCCTCGAGGCCGGGGGCAATGCCCGCGAGGCCCTGGGCGCCTACCGTCGTGCCGCCGCTGGCGAGGGTGACCAGGCCGCTGGCGCCGCCCGCGATCGCGCCCGCAGCCTGGAACGGGACCTCGTCGCCGCGGTCGGTCGCCAGATGCAGGACGCCGCGATCAAGGGCGATGACGCCCGCGCCTTCACCCTGGTGGATGACCTCAAGCGCATGGCGAAAGAGGCCGAAAGCGAGGCGGTGCGGACCTACGTCGCCGGCCTCGACCTGATCTATACCCTGACCATCGACCATCCCGGCACCAAAGTGGTGATCCGACGCAGCGGCGGGACCCCAACCCCTGATCAGGGTGCCCAGGCGCCCAAGGGTCAGCAGGGATCCTGGGCCTTGCGTCTGACCTACAAAGCCGACGAGACGCTGACGGTCAGCGCCCAGCGCACCGGCTTCAGCCCGCTCAGCATCACCGTGTCCGCGGCGGCGCGGCGCGTCCAGGGGCCATTGACCCTGGTGCGTGGCCCCAAGTGGAAGGCCGACTTGGCGGCGGGCGCCAGCGCCCCGCCAGCGATCAGCGGCAAGTTCGTGCTCGTACCCACCGGCCGCGGCACGCTGGAGATCATCGATCCGGTGCTGGGGGCCAACCAGCCGGTGCGCTTCCCCGACACCGTGGCCGAATTCCGTGCCGCGCCGCTGATTCAGCAAGAGCGCGCCTTCGTGGTGCTCGACGACCAGATCCACGGCATCGATATCAACGCCCGCACCCGGCTGTGGTCGTGGCCTGGCTCGGGGCCCTCGGGGCGCAATCTCACCGGCGCGCTGTGCGTCTACGAGCACGACCTCATCCCTGGGGTATGGATGTGCTATGCGGGCACGGCCAAGGATGGCCTGCTGACCCTGGCCATCTCCGGCAATGGCCGGGCCACGATGTATCCGCGCATTGACCTGGACAACGACCTCACCGGCATCCCGGTATCCATCCGCGACGCGACCAACCGCAGCGTGCTGCTGGTGCCCGCCGGCAACCAGTTGGTGGCATTCGACACCACCGTGGCCACCGAACGCAGTCCTGCCGCCAAGCTCTATACCGTGCGCACGCGCGGCGACCTCACCGGGCGTCCGGTCCAGGCCACGGTGGCCGGCCGCCCGGCGGTGCTGGTCAGCGACAGCAGCGGCCTGGTGGTGGGCATCGATCCGACCGTCGGCATCCCCGACACCCGCCGTACCCTGGGCTCCTGGCCGGTAGAGGGGGCCGCACCCTCTTCCCCGGTGGTGGACGGCACCCAGGCCTATGTCGCCACCTTGGCCGGGCATGTGACCGCCATCGACCTCGCCCATCCCGGCCAGTTGCGCTGGCGCTTCCCCGCTGGCACCGCCCAGGGCCTGGGCGCGATCCCCGGCGACCCGGTGGCGGGCGTGCGCGGCGTGTACGTCGCCACCGCCAACGGCCTATTGATCTGCCTCGACCGCGGCACCGGCAAGGAACGCTGGCGCTGCGACCTCGGCCAATCCGCTGTCGGCGGCCTCAACGCCAAAGATGACCGCGTCTTCGTGCCCCTGCGCAACGGTCAGCTCTGGTGCTTCGAAGAAGGCGACGAATAATGGCGAAGGTCCGGTCGTCCGGTCGTCTGGTCGTCTGGCCGTCCAACGTGCACGCACACAACGCAGGGACCATGGCTGGCGTATCAGATCACATGGACATCTACCGTGGTGCCTCTGCGACGACCGGACGACCGGACGACCGGACGACCGGACAGGCGGCGCGGCCCCGCGCCGCCTTCACCCTCATAGAGCTCCTCGCCGTCATCGGCATCATCGGCATCCTCGCCGGCATGGTGTTCGGCGGGGTGATGGTTGCCAAGCGCAGCGCCCTCAAGACCAAGACCCAATCGTTGATCCAGCAGGTGCAGGCGGCGTGCGACAGCTACCGGACCGCGACGGGGGTGTATCCGGAGGGCTGGAAAGATACGACCATCACGCCAGTGACTTGGGAATGGGGCCCCGTT
>JBILDK010000374.1:0-3398 GCA_044352625.1 Planctomycetota bacterium | reverse complement strand
CTGCGCTGGTGGCCTGGGCCTGCTACGCCCGGCCCCGGGCACCTGGGGCACCCTGGGGGCGGCCATGGTCGCCTATCCCGTCATCTTGCTTACACCGGCCCCCTGGGTTCCGCTGGTCTTTGCTGGCCTGGCGCTGGTTGCCAGTGGGGCAGGGATCGCCGCGTGCCCGGCCGCGATTCGCCATTGGAAATGCGAGGATCCCTCCCAGGTGGTGATCGACGAGGTTGCCGGTCTGTGGGTTGCGCTGGCGGTGATTCCTGCCGGGATCACCGTTGCAAACCCGATCGCCGTGCTGATCGTGAGCTTCCTGATGTTCCGCGTCTTCGATATCATCAAGCCCTGGCCCGTGTCGGCGCTCGAACGCCTGCCATGCGGTTGGGGTATCATGGCCGATGACCTTGCCGCTGGCGTCCTCGCCGGCCTCACTACCGCCGCTGTGATGCGTTGAGCGGGGAGGACCCCTTATGAGCACCCCCAGCAAGTCGAGTGGCCCGCAACGGCCGGTGAAGGCTCCTGCTGTAACCCAGCGCCGGACCCAGCAGTCTCCCGTCCCGCTCAAGCACCACAGCGACCGGGCGGTGGTCGGTTCCGATCCCCATGTCAACGGTCCGCGCCGGGCGACCGGCAGTGGGGGTGCGGCGGGCACCCGGCCCAAGGCGATCATGCGCCCCGGTACCCGCAAATTGCGGCATAAATTCATGGTTGTGCTGGCCGGAGTGACTGCGGCGGTGATGGTGCTGCTCGGTCTGCTCGTGGCTCAGCTCGCCACCACCTACCTCTTCGCCCAGAAGCAGCACGATGGCATCGAGCTGGCTAAGATGGCGGCGCAGATTGCGAATGCCGCAGCGTTGACCCTGGACGACCTGGGCAAGGACAGCGGCGGCAGGGTCGGTCCCGATGAGATTAAGCGGGTCCAGGAGCGAATTGTGGCCCAGCTCAGGGATGCAGCACGGTGGGACGAATCCGATTCAGGGTCCTCTGACCTGCTGGCCGTGACCTTCAACGCCACGAGTGCACGTTTCCCGGCGCAACAGCTCACCGGCACCTGGCTGGGGGATCCCGAGACCAGCAATGCCTTGGTGGTCGAGCACTACCGCACGGTCTTCGTACCCAAGAGCGGGACGACCATCAACCTCGCGGACTATCAACTTGCTCTGTCAGAGCTGCTCAGCCCGGTCAAGGACCTCGGGACGGTGCGCATTTACCGATTTAAGGCTGCGCTTGGCGGCGTGTTCGGCATCCCTCGCTTCGATCCCAGTGACGCCCAGTCGTGGAACACCACCCCGCACGTGCGGATCGACATCGACGTGCGCTCGATCGATAAGGCCATTACCAATCTCTATGCCACCATAGCGTTCTCGGTGATATTGGCGATCGCACTGGTGATCGGCGTCGCCAACTGGCTGGCTGGTCGCGTCACCCAGCCGATCGAGATGTTGGTCAAGGACATGAAGATCGTGGCCCAAGGCAAGCTCGACCACGAGACCCTGCCCCACAGCGACGACGAAGTCGGCCTCGCGGCGGTCGAATTCAACCGCATGACGCATCAGCTCTACGAGGCTCAATCGGCCTTGGTCGAGCAAGAGAAGGCCGAGTACGAGTTGTCGATCGCCCGTGAAGTGCAGAAGCAGATGCTGCCGCTTGATGCGACCACCACGCCCTATCCGGATGGCGGTGCCTACTACGAGTTCACTACCATTGCCGGCTGGTCGGTGGGGGCCTACTATAAGGGTGCCAAGGCGGTAAGTGGCGACTACTTCGACGTGATCGACCTGGGCAACGGGCTGTGGGGCTTTTGCATCGCCGATGTGTCGGGCAAGGGCATCCCCGGTTCGATGGTCATGGCGGTGACACGCACCATTGTGCGCTTGGTGGCGGGAAAACACCGCGACCGCCCGGCCGAGACGCTCAAGGAGACCAACCGCCTGATCGCCAAGCAGATCAAGCGTGGCATGTTCGTCACAGTCTTCTATGCGGTGCTTGATGACCGCAGTGGGCACCTGACTTATGCCAGCGCCGGGCATAATCCCATGGTCATCTGGCGTCATGGCTCCAAGGCACCTGAGTTGGCCACCAGTAAGGGCATTGCGGTGGGCTTCAACGACGGTCCCATCTTCGACAAAACGATCGAGTGCCACGCCACTGATTTGCGCGAGGGGGACGGCTTCTCGATCTATACCGACGGCTTCCCCGAAGCCATGAACGCCAAGAACCAAGAGTTCGGTGACGAGCGCTTTTATCAGACCCTGGCGGCCAATGGCCACCTTGGCGCCCAGCAGCTCATCTCCGTGGCCGTGGCCGAGGTCGCCAAGCATCGCGCTGACGCCGAGCAGTCGGACGATCTGACCATCATCGTGGCGCGTCGGGTTTGACCGCCATGTCAGTGTCCTATCACCAAGATCTGACCATCACCAATGATCTCGCCGCCCTGTCCCGGGTTCGCGACTTGGTGGCGGATGCAGTGCTGCAGGGTGAATTTCCCGCCGATTGGACCAATCGTCTGCAGATCGCGGTCGATGAGGCGGTGACCAACATCATCGAGCATGGTTACGAGGACAGCCCGCTAGGCGAGGCATCCATCAATCTCGCCGTCCACGTCGATGACGATGCGTTCCACATCACGATTAGCGACCAGGGCCAGCATTTTGACCCGAATCGCATGAGCGACGTCGATATCAAGCGCCATGTCGAGGCTGGATATCACGGCGGACTGGGTGTTTTTCTTATGCGACGCATCATGGACGTGGTGGATTACCGGTTTGAGAACGGCAAGGAGAACACCCTGTCCCTGGTGAAATACCGGCCGTGAGCGTGGCTCTGTTCCGTCGCCTATTGCGCATCCTTCCCCTCATCACGCTGGCCGTGGGGACTCTGCCTGCTGCCGCGGTCGCGCTGCTCGATGGCACCACGCTGAGCGGCCCGTTGCGACTTGGCACCAGTGGGGTGTCGGTCGAGGGCCGCGCCATTCCGTTTTCCGCCTGTGACTGGCTGATCCTGGGTGAGCCCGCCGCGCTGGCGCCGGCTGGGCGCAACCCGCCTCTGGGGGTGTGGCTGGTAGATGGTTCCTGGCTTCCCGCCGAGCGCATCGTCGCTGCTCCCGTTGGCGAGGCGATCCTGGTGGCGGGACCGTTGGGTGATCTCACCGTGCCCTTGACCGCGGTGCTCGGCTGGGCTGCCGGGCCGCTTCCCGCTGCGGGTGAGGGCGACCAGCTGGTGGTGGCCAGCGGCCCATTACGCGGACAGGTGCAGGGGGTCCGCGACGGACGCTTGGTAGTGGCTACCGCCCTTGATCCCGTCCCCTTGACCCTGGCGGTGGGCGAAGTCCAGGCGCTGCGTCTGGACCAGCCGCAACGCAAGCCGATGGTGCCAGCGCTGCTGGTGCAGACCGACCCGCGTCG
>JBILDK010000371.1:0-3401 GCA_044352625.1 Planctomycetota bacterium | reverse complement strand
GGTTCGGGCCGCGTCATGTCCGGCGGCATCGAGTCCACCGCGCTGATCAAGCCCAAGCAGTTCTTCGGCGCGGCGCGCAAGATCGAGGGCGGCGGCTCGCTGACCATCCTCGCCACCGCCCTGGTGGATACCGGCAGTCTGGCCGACACGGTGATCTTCGAGGAGTTCAAGGGCACCGGCAACATGGAGCTGGTCCTCGACCGGCGCCTGGCGGACCGCCGCGTGTTCCCCGCGATCAACATCGCCTCGTCGGGCACGCGCAAGGACGACCTGCTCATCCACAACAAGGACGAACTGGTGCGCGTCTGGGCCCTGCGCCGCTTCCTCGCCGAACGTTCGCCCCAGGACGCGGTCGAGTTCCTGCGTACCAAGCTCAAGAACTACAAGACCAACGTCGAATTCCTGCTTTCAATCGACCCCGAGAAGGTCAGCGGCTGGTAGGCGGCTGGACCACAGGCGTTGCGCTCGGGTGCAACGCCTGTGGATGCCAGCCCATGATCAGGACCAGCGCGGTGCAGCCGACGACGTAGCCGAGGATGACGTGCCAGCCGTGGCGCAGCCACAGGCCGACGGAACGGGCCTCGGGGAAGGTGTTGGACAGGGCGACGCCGGCACTGGAGCCGAACCACACCATCGAGCCGCCGAAGCCGACCGCATAGGCGAGCATGCCCCAGTCGTAGTGGTCCTGACTGATGGCCAGGGCGGTGAGCGGGATGTTGTCGAACACCGCGCTGACGAAGCCCAGGCCGCAGGCGGTCTGCCACGACGGGGCCGGCAGCGTCTCGACCGGCATCATCGAGGCGCACAGCACCAGGGAGAGCAGGAAGATGGCACCCTTCACCGCCCCCGGCAGCAGCGACCAGTCGGGTCGGCGCAACGGCACGCTGAACAGGATCGCCAGCCACACGGCGGCGCCGATCCACGGGAACAAGTCGCCGATGTCGGCCCGCCAGGACGAGGCCAGGACGGTGTTGAGCAGCACGTTCATGCCGATGGCGAAGCTGAGGATCAGGGCGACGATACCAAGCTGGCACCAATCCAGGTGCAGGCCGACCGGAGCGTCCTTCTGGATCGGCTGATGGGCGTGCTGCTGACGGGCTGCGACGAAAGCGACGACCAGCACCGCCGCGCCGGCGCCGACATAGGCATGCACGACATCGAGCGGCGAAGCGCCACGGATCCACATCATGGTGGTGGTGGTGTCGCCGACCACGCTGCCGGCGCCGCCGGCATTGCTCGCCGCGACGATGCCGGCAAGGAAGCCGATATGTACGCGCTTGCGATAGACCACCGCCGCCACTGTGCCGCCGATCATCGCCGCCGCGATGTTGTCGAGGAAGCTTGAAAGCAGGAAGACCAGGAGCAGCAGTACGAAGCCACCCTTCCAGTCGTCGGGCAGGAAGCGCGGCAGCAATGCCGGGGCGTGGCTGCGCTCAAAGGCGCTGGCGAGCAGGGCGAAGCCCGTGAGCAGGCCGAACAGGTTGGCCAAGGTCACCCACTCGGCGCCGAGGTGGTGGACCAGGCCGCCGAATCCCGCCTGGTGGTCGTGACCGAAAGCGGAAAAAACCAGTTTGTAGGCCACCAACACTCCCAGGCCACCTAACGCGACCTGGAGGGTACGGTGATGGAACAGTGCCACCCCCAGCAGCGTCAAGGCAAAGATGCCGAATTCGAACGGGATTCCTGCGATCATGGGGCTTGTGGTAGGCACTCGTGAAAGACTAGGGTGACAATCCCCAGGGAAAAGCGTACCATTGGGTTAAGTCGATGTTTTCGGGCATGACGGGCACGATGAACCATGAACTGTGATCTTAATATGACCGAATCATGCCGTTTCCGCATTATTGACGATGATATCCCGATATCTAGTATCCTATGACCTTATTGTCAAAACCACCTAAGGAGCGCCCGTGCTTCACGAACCATCCCTACCCGTCGGCAAAGACCCCGCTGGTCCCTATAAGACCAAGCTCGGCATCCGCATGTTCCTCGGCTACTGCATTTTTTATGCAGGTTTCGTGGCCATCAACTTGCTGAGCCCGACCGCCATGGCAGCCACCGTGTTCATGGGCCTCAACCTCGCCACGGTATACGGCTTCTCCCTGATCATCGTCGCCCTGATCGCGGCCCTCATCTACAACCACCTGTGCACCGCGATGGAAGCGAAGCTGGCTGATCCGGCTGATGCGCCCAAGAAGGGCGGGAAATAAGCCATGGCCATCACCGTTTTCCTCCTTTTTGTCCTCTTCGTCGTCGGACTGTCCTTCTATCTTGGCAATAAGACCAAGACCTCGGCCGGCTATTATGCCGCCGGTGGGAACATTCACTGGGGCGTCAACGGCGTCGCCTTCGCTGGCGACTACCTGTCCGCGGCCTCATTCCTCGGCATCTGCGGCATGATCGCTACCGCCGGTTACGACGGCTTCCTCTATTCCATCGGCTTCCTCGCGGGCTGGATCGTGGCCCTGTTCGTCATCGCCGAGCCGATGAAACGCCTGGGCAAGTACACCTTCACGGACGCGGTGGACGCCAACTACAATTCGCGCGGCATCAAACTGTGCGCTGCGATCAGCACCCTGGTGGTTTCGGTCTGCTACCTCATTCCGCAGATGGTCGGGGCTGGCGTGCTGGTTGAACCGCTGCTCGGGCTCGAACACCACTGGGGCGTGATGATGGTCGGTGCGATCGTCATCACCATCGTGGCGACGGCCGGGATGGCTTCGACCACCTACGTCCAGTTCCTCAAGGGCGGCCTGCTTATCGTCTTCTCGCTGGTCCTGGTCATCGCCGTGCTGGTGCGCGGCATCTCGACCAAGCCCGACCAGGACGGCAAGGTGCCGTTCTACGAGTACACCAGTCTCAGCGCGGTGAAGTCGGGCGAGACCCTGACCGTTCCCGAGGGCGGCTGGACCGTGCTCGCGGTCAAGGACGTCAAAGGCGGTCTGCAGTTCGCCAAGCTCAGCAAAGAGGGCAAGGAATCGTGGTGGTTCGTCACCACGGCCGACACCACCATCACCCTTAAAGAGGCTCAATTCACCGCGGTGAAGGCCGATGGCAAGTACGTCAACGGCGTGAAAGTCGTGGATGGCCTGCCCAAGCTCCGTCAGGTCGGCAACATCGAATCGATCGAGGGCGACAAAGAAGCCAAGACGGGCAGCCTGGGTCCGGTCGAATTCCTCGCCACCATGAGCGACAAGGACACCCTGGTGAAGACCTGGAAGTCTGCGGTGGTCACGGATGGCGACGCCAAGGTCACGGTCTACTACCCCAAGGTTGTCGCGGGCGAGAAGCTGCTGCGCCCCGGTCAAAAGTTCAAGGTCGAAGGCACTTGGCTTGAAAAGCTCGACTTCACCTCGCTGATGCTCGCCCTGTTCCTGGGCACTGCTGCCCTGCCGCACATC
>JBILDK010000370.1:0-3403 GCA_044352625.1 Planctomycetota bacterium | reverse complement strand
GAACGTGCTCTTCGACCATCTCACCAGCCTGATGCTGCTCTTCGTCACCGGCATCGGCACGCTGATCACCCTCTATTCCGTCGGCTACATGTGGCAGGACCGCGGCTTTGCCCGCTTCATGGCCTACCTCAACCTGTTCATGGCCTCGATGATCATCCTGGTCCTGGGCGGCAGCCTGCCGGTGACCTTCATCGGCTGGGAAGGTGTGGGCCTGTGCTCGTACCTGCTGATCGGCTTCTGGCACCACAACGACGAGTACAACGACGCGGCGCGCAAGGCGTTCGTGGTCAACCGCATCGGCGACCTCGGCTTCCTGCTCGGCGCCTTCGCCCTGGTCGCGGTCACCGGCAGCCTCGATTATCAGGAGATCAGCGCGTTCTTCCGCAGTGCCGACAATGCGGCACTGATCGCCGCCAAGGCCGGTCTGCTCGGCGCCGCCGGGCTGCTGATCTTCTTCGGCTGCACCGGCAAGAGCGCCCAGATCCCGCTGCTCACCTGGCTGCCCGACGCCATGGCCGGCCCCACGCCGGTCTCGGCCCTGATCCACGCCGCCACCATGGTGACCTCGGGCGTGTACCTGCTGGCGCGCCTGAGCGACGTCTACGTCCACCTGCCGCCCTATGTCCTGCAGACGGTGCTGATCATCGGCCTCCTGACCGCGGTGTTCGGTGCGGTCGCCGGCCTGTTCCAGAACGACATCAAGAAGGCCCTGGCCTACTCGACCGTGAGCCAGCTCGGCTTCATGTTCATGGCCTGTGGCGTCGGCGCCTTCGACGTGGCGATCTTCCATGTGTTCACCCACGCGTTCTTCAAGGCCACCCTGTTCCTCGGTGCTGGCGCGGTGATCCATGGCCTGCACCACGAGCAGGACATGCGCAAGATGGGCGGACTGGCCAAGACCAAGGGTTTCCTCCTGGTGTACATGGCCATGGCCTATGGCTGGTGGGCGATCATCGGCCTGCCCGGTGGCAGCGGCTTCCACTCCAAGGATCTGATTCTGGAGCGTCTGCTGGTCAGTGGCGGTGCTGGGGTGGCGCTCTTCGCCGCGGCCCTGGCCACTGCCGGACTCACCGCCGTCTACATGACCCGCGTCATGTACCTGACCTTCTGGAGCCCGTCGCGCCTGAACGACGAGCAGAAGGCTCATATTCAGCCCATCCCGGTGACCATGCTGCTGCCCTTGACGATCCTCGGCTTCGGTTCGCTGGTGGCGGGCCTGCTATGGTTCGACCCGCTGCACCTTGAGTTGTTCCCCAGCTACCTCGCCCCGGTGGTCGGCCCGGCCCAGGCGGTCCTGCACGGCGCCGCCGAGCCCCATGGCTTGGCCCTGCCACTTGGCGTGGCCGCCGCCGGTTCGTTCGCAGCGCTCATCGCCTGGGTTTTCATCGCCCGCCCGCTCTATCGCAACGGCCCCACCGGCCGCACCGTGGCCGAGCACCCGTCGAGCGCGCCCTACGGCTTCGGTGCCGCCTGGACCTTCGCCTTCGACCGGGTGTACCACGTCGCCGTGGTGCTGCCGGTGAAGTTCGTGTCGTTCATCGGCGCGTTCATCGTCGAGACCCTGGTATTCCAGGGCCTCACCGAGTTGACCCGCGTGGTCGCGGTCAATGTGATCGGTGGCGGGTTCGTCCTCAGCCAGCGCTCGCGCCTGCGCACGCATCTCGCCCTCAGCCTCCTCGGCCTCGTCGCCGTGGTCGCCGTCCTCGCCTGGGCCCTCTGACATGTACCTGCTCGCCCTCGTCGCCGCGCCTCTCGCTGCCGCTGCCCTGGTATTCTTTGCCTCGGGCCGCGACGGCACCGCCACCCACCGTTTGGGCGTCATCCTGGCGCTGCTCATCGCGGTACTGGCGGTCCCCCTTGTCACCTGCATGCCGGCGGCCGCGATCTCCCTGCCCTGGTTCACCCTGTGGGGCACCGGCGCGACCATCAACCTGAGCCTGGCCAACGACGGATTGAGCGGCTGGCTGGTGCAACTTGCCGCGTGGCTGACCCCGGTGGCGATTCTCGCCGCCGGACGCCAGATGGACAAGGGCATGCGCCAGTTCGTGGCCTGCATTCTCATCGCCGAGGCCTTCATCATCGGCGCGCTGCTCGCCCGCGACCTGGTGTTCTTCTACCTGTGCTACGAAGCGATGCTGGTGCCGATGCTGGTGATCATCAGCCTGTTCGGGGGCGAGGACCGCCGCCGCGCCGCCCTGTGGTTCTTCGTCTACACCATGGCCGGCTCGGTGTTCATGCTCGCCGGCATCTGGTACCTGGCCGCTGCCCTCGGCTCCACCGACCTGGCCCAGGTGGTGGCGGGCCTCAACGCCCCGCCCACCGCCCACGCTGAAGCCATGCTCGGCGGCCCGGCCAAGGGCTGGCTGTTCCTCGGCTTCGTGCTCGCCTTCGCGGTCAAGGTCCCGCTGCCCGGCTTGCACGCGTGGCAGGCCATGACCTATGCCGAGGCCCCCGGCGCCGCCGTGGTCATCCTGGGCGGGGTGATGTCCAAGCTCGGCATCTATGGCTTCCTGCGCTTCGTGCTGCCCATGTTCCCCGAGCTGTCGGCGCACTACGCCATGCTCTTCACGATCCTTGGATTGATCGCGGTGGTCGGTGGCGCACTCATCGCCATCAGCCAGGACGACGCCAAGCGCATGCTCGCCTATTCATCGCTGAGCCACCTCGGGCTGGTAATGATCGGCATCTTCAGCTTCGACCCGGCGGCCCTCGCCGGCGTGCCGGTGCAGATGCTGGCCCACGGCCTGAGCGTGGCCGCGCTATTCGTGCTGGTGGGTGCGATGGAGGCCCGCACCGGCACCTACGGCCTGGAGGACTTCGGCGCCCTCGCCAAACGCACGCCGCTGTTCGCGGTGCTCTTCACCGGCGCCGCCCTGGCCAGCGCAGCGCTGCCCGGAACCATGAACTTTGCTGGCGAGTTCGCCCTGCTGCTCGGCATCTACCGCGGCCTCGGCTTCACCACGGCGCTGATCGCAGGCACGGCCGTGATCTTCGGTGCGGTCTACATCCTCATCCTGCTGCAGAAGTGGCTCTACGGGGCCGAACGTGGGGGCGCCAAGCCCATCGCCGACCTCGGCCCGGCCGAGGCCATCCCGGTGGCCTTGCTGCTGGTGGCCAGCCTGGTCTTCGGCTTCCGCCCGGGACTGGTGCTCGATGCCTCCGCCCCGGTAGTCCAGGGCCTCGCCGCCCCTGCGGCCAAGGCCAAGGCCGATGGCCACGGTTGCTCTCACTGCGGGTCCGCTCCCGCCGAAGCCCACTGAACCGGTTCCCCCCATGCCGCACGCCGACCTGTTCTCCTTGATGCTGCCCGTCCTGCTCACGCTGGCGGCAGGCTGCGCCACCCTGGTGGCCGAGCCGTTCCTGCACAAGTCTGACGCCAAGCACGCCTGGCTGCCTTGGATCG
>JBILDK010000369.1:0-3408 GCA_044352625.1 Planctomycetota bacterium | reverse complement strand
CCGCGTCGACATTGGCGGCTCCACACGCCACCGCCTGGACCACCGCTGCCCCATCGACACCGGTACACCAGCAGTGATAGCCGGCAATGAGCGGATGCACGTGCGGCACTGGCGTCGCATCGTGCCCCGTGCTCACGGTTGGAACATCCGCTCCGCTACCGGCACATCACGTTGGACGCTGGTGACCACCACCGCCCAGCGGCTACCGTCGCTGTGATCGAGGTCGATGGCGGCGGGCGACCCCGCCTTATCGAGGGCAATGGTGATGGCGACGACCTGCGGACCCTTGCTGGTGGCGTCGGGATTGCGCGGACGCAGGGCCAGCACGGTGCCCTCGCCAAGCGGGGCGATGGAGAAGATGTGATCCTCGGCCAGCACGTCGAGGTCGAGACGCAGGCAGGCCACCACCCGGCGATACTCCGCATCGCCGGCATCGCACGGAAACGGGCCGCGTACGTCGGCAGGATCCTCCGGGCTGAGCTGGCTCACCTCCCAGCGATTGCGGCCGTCCGATAGCCAGCGGTCCACCGAACCTCCGGGACCGGGCTCGCGGATGGTGATCGAATAGCTGCCAGGGGCGCGGATGGCGAAGCTGCCCGCGCGCGCCGGCCGCGGCGCAGCGTCCTCGCCCAGGATCGGCCGCACCCGCCAGGTGAAGGTGCCGGTCAGCGTGACCGCGGCGCGGTGATGCGCGGCGAGAGAGCGCAGCTCAGCCAGCGCACCCTCGGCCGCGACCAGGGGGGCTAGACCGCTCGCCAGCAGGAGGGCGTGGACGGCAATTGCACGCAGACGCATGCCGGGCATAGTCACCACCGTCCCTACCCCCGCAACCCGGAGATCCCCGCATGGCAACCTGCCTCGTCGTGCTTGCGCCCGGTGCCGAGGAAATCGAGCTGATCACCGTCGCCGATGTCCTGGTGCGTGGCGGCAACCAGGTGACGGTGGCCAGCGCGGTGGACCTCCCCCTGGTGAAGGGCAGTCGCGGTTTGCCGCTGGCGGCCCACACCAGCTTGGCAACGGTGCGACACCAGCCGTTCGACCTCGTGTATCTCCCCGGTGGCAAAGGCAGCGCGGAGTTCTGCCGCGATGATGCGACGGTCCAGGACCTGGCCGAGGCCCAGCTGCGCGCCGGCCGCTGGCTGGCCCTGATCTGCGCCTGCCCCATTGCTCTCGTCCCCCGGGGCCTGGGCATCGGCCGCACCCTGACCTCGTTCCCCAGCGCCCGTCCCCAGATTGAACCGCACTGCGCCGTCTGGCTTGACCAGCCGGTGGTGGTGGACCGCAACCTCGTCACCAGCCAAAGCGCGGGCAGTGCCCTGCACCTCGGCCTGGCCCTGGTACGCCTGCTCAATGGCGATCAGCTCGCCCGTCAGACCGCTGCCGCCCTCGTCATCCCCCCGACCCCACCAGCCCCATGATCCACCGCCTCGTTCTCTGCCTGGTCGCAGTCGCCGCCCTCAGCGCCGCCGATGCGCCCAAGAAAAAACCCGTCGATGCCAAGGCCGTGGCCGCCTACAACACAGCGTTCTCGGGCGATGACGCCGCCGCAAAAAAGGCTGCCGCTGCCGCGCTCGGCTCCCCCAGCGCTGGCGACGATAGCGACATCCTTCCGCTGCTCATGGCCAAGGTGGAGGATCGCCAGGGCAGCGATGCGGTGATGCACGCCCTGCGCGCGCGCACCGGCCTCCCTGCGGCCCCGGTGGGCGAGGGTAGCGCCGACCGCCCCAAACGCCCCAAAGACTGGCAGGCGTGGTACGGCACATGGCAGAAGGAACAGACCGTCAAAGCCGACTTGGCCAAGGCCGAGGCCGAGCGCGCCAAGCTTACCTCCGAGGTCAAGGAGCTGGCCGGGGACAAGGCCCCGGATGCGGCGGCCGATCCTGACGCAACCGACGGTGCGGCCGCGGTGGTCGCAGCCTCGTCCAAGCCGCTGCCCGACGACCTGGGCAAACCGGTGCGCATCCTGTTCGTCAACGGCGGCAGCATGCGCGCCTACATCCAATCGCGTCGGCTCGACGCCGACGGCAACCTGATATCGCTGCGCATCGTCCACGCCGAGGGTGGCGAAGAAACGCTCGCCGCCCACCTGATTGCGCGCATCGACGAAGAATGAACCCGCGACGGCTGCTTTTTCCGGGATCCTTTGACCCGCTGCATTGTGGTCACCTGGACCTCATCGTCCGCGGCGCCGCCCTCTGCGACGAGCTGCTTGTCGGAGTGGCGGTGCATCCCGACAAGACCTCCTTCCTGCCCGTGGCCGAGCGCCTGCGCCTGCTCGCCATGTGCACCGCGCCGCTCGGCAACGTGCGCGTGATCGAGTTCAGCGGCGCCACCGTCCGCACCGCCCAGGCCCACGGCGCCAGCCTGCTGCGCGGCCTGCGCAACCCCCTCGACGTAGATCACGAGCGTGGCATGGCCGAGATTCACCGCAGCCACGGCGTGGAGACGGTGCTCCTGCTCACCTCCGGCGCGTTTGCCCACATCAGTTCCAGCCTGGTCCGCAGCGTTCTCGCCGCGGGATTACCGATCGCAGAGCTGGTCCCGCCCGCGGTCGCGGCGCACCTGACGCGATGAGCTGGACGCGCACCGCCTTGTTCCACGAACAGCTCGGCAGCTTGCTCGCCAGCGGCTTGCCCCTGCCCCGGGCGGTCGAACTCGCGGGTGACGTGGCCGGCGGTACCTGGAAAGCTCGCGCCGCTGCAGTGGCCGGCGCCTGCGCCGCCGGGAAGTCCCTTGCGGACAGCCTCGCTACCCATGGCGAGGGGCCCCTGGCGGTGGCCCTGGTGCGGGCCGGCGAGGCCAGCGGCGCCATTCCCGAGACCTGCCACCGCATCGCCGCCATCCATCAGGAATGGGTGGCCACGCGCTCCCAGATCATCAGCCGACTGGTCTACCCCGTGATCCTGCTGCATGCGGCCCTGGTCATTCCGGTGATTCCCGGCGTGTTCCTCGGCACCACCGATGCGCTGTGGCTAGGGTTCGGTCCCGCAGTGCTGTGGACGCTGGTGATCGCCGTCGCGGTCGGCATCCGCTTGACCACCGCCAGCGGGCTTGCCGCCCGCCTGGTCCTGGTCTCACCGCTCGCTGGCCTCGGCCTGCCGCTGGTCACAGCCAATGCCTGCACCGCACTGCGCGCCACTCTCGGCGCCGGACTGCGCGTGCGCGAGGCGTTCAATCTGGCCGGGGCCGCCTGCGGCAACCGGGTCATGGCCAAACGGCTGAGCCAAGCTGGCCTCGACCTTGAAGAGCACCGCACCCCCGACATCGCCACCGCGCTGACCATCTGCGGCTGGAACCAGACCCTGGTGGCGCTGATTGCCGCTGGTGAAGCCGGTGGCCGACTGGAAGCGACCCTCGACCAAGCTGCCGTGGCCGCCCGCGAAACCTTTTCATGGCGCCTGCAATGGA
>JBILDK010000367.1:0-3418 GCA_044352625.1 Planctomycetota bacterium | reverse complement strand
TGGGTGGTGACCGCCGCCGACAGCGGCAGGCACAGGACCAGAGCGAGAAGCAGGGTGCGCATGGCCAGCTTTGTGCCCCAGCCACCACCCGGTCAACCGCCGGGACATCTCTTCGGGTCATGGCCAGTGCACATGGCCGACTGCGCTGGACGTGACGCCTGGGACGCCTCGCGTGGTGCTCATAAGGTCCGCGCCCAATGGCTGATGGTTCACTTCGTGGCGGGCGTCATCGTCATTGGCTAAGCGCAGATGGTCTTGTTCCTCGCCAGGACCCTCGCCCGCTTCCGGGTGCCCGAGGTGCTCGTTTCCTGGGGCACAATGGATCCGTACAGACTCTATTCGAACGCATCCAGGCCAGGGCGTTGCGGCCTCGGGGCCAGATCGAGGACACGGTGCGGACATGGCGCACGCGCCAGACCAATCGCTACGCCCTGACCCCGACCGGCGCGAACAAGGCAACCCGATAGCCAAACGCAGCTGACCCTTCCGCAGCGGTCGCCGGCCCTATGGTGCCCTCCCCCGCGAAAGGACCGCGATGCCGATTCGTCGCTGCTGTTCTGCCCTCTGTGCCTTGATCGTCGGCGGTGCTGCCGTGGCCCCGCTGCGCGGGGAGGACCAGCCCCAGCCCTTCCCGGACATGGCGCCGCATATCGCCAAGCTGCTGGCAGATCCTGAACGCGGCTATTACGACAAGAGCCGCATCGCCCCCAAGGTCATGGTCGAACGCGCGGTGCGCGCGCTCGAAAATGCCGAGATCCAGATCGACTGCCAGTGGGTGGACAACGCCATCCTGGTCACCGCCCCCGGCTATGCCCAGCCGCAACGGGTCGCGGCCACTCCGCCCCAGGATCTCGCTCAGGCCATGGACCTGATCGAAGGTGTGCGCGGCGTGATTGACGGTTGCAGTCTTCCGGCCGACCGTCGCCGCAATCTCTCGTATGCGCTGCTCACCGGCGCACTGCTCAGCCTGGATCCCCATACCTACATCGACCCGCCGGAGCCGGCCAAGGAGATCCTTGAAGGTCTGGCTGGCGAGTTTTACGGCATCGGTGCCTATCTCAGCCAGGATGAGGGCGTTATCTCGATCGAGCGCGTGATGCCAGGATTGCCGGCGGAACGCGCCGGGATCGAGGATGGTGACATCATCCTCGCGGTGGACGGCGAGAAGACCGCAGGCCTCGCCCTCGACCAGGCGGTACACCGCATCAAGGGGCCCAAGGGCAGCACCGTTCATCTCACGCTGGAACGCAAAGGCGCGGCCCAGCCCATCACCATCCCGGTGGTGCGGGACTTGGTGCAGATCATCAAGACCCGGGCGCACCGCGCCGGCGAAGTCGGCTATGTGCGCGTGGATGAGTTCAATGCCAACACCGCCCGCGACCTCCAGGCAGCGATCCAAGGCTTGGTGAAGGTTGGTCCGATCAAGGCGTTCGTGCTTGATCTGCGCTACAATCCGGGCGGCATCCTCGACCAGGCGGTCGCGGTCAGCGATCTGTTCCTGCCCAAGGATCGCGAAGTGGTGCGCACAGTCACCAGCGATGGGCGACCCGACATCCAGCAGAGCTCGGCGCGGCAGATCCTTGATGTGCCCATGGTCATCTTGGTGAGCGGGGGCAGCGCCAGCGCTGCCGAGATCGTCAGTGGCGGCCTGCAGCGCAACGATCGCGCCGTGGTCGCCGGCTCTGCCACCTTCGGCAAGGGCACGGTTCAGAACATGCGCCCGCTGCGCGACGGCAGCCGGCTGCGCATGACCATCCAGGAATACCAGCTTCCCGGCGGCGTCTCGATCCAGGGCCATGGGGTCGGTCCCGATCTGGCGCTGGTGCGGCGCACGGTGCGCAAGGACGGCCGCATCGACGTGGCACCCTTCACCGGCAGCAAGGAGGGCGACGACGAGTTCGCCATTGCCAACCGCAGCTCTTGGAAGGTTGAAGCCGCGTATGTCCTTGGCTGGCTGTCGCCGTGGCAGACGAAAGACGAACTCAAGCGCTCCTCCATTGCCGCCCCCGAGTTCAAGCCCGACCAGGAATCGACCCTGGTGATCGACATGCTGGCAGCGGCAGTGGCCGCTCCCGACTGGAGCGAGGCCGCGGCTGCCGCAGCGCGCGATGGCCGCTGGCGGCCCTTCCTGCTCGACCGGCTCAAAGTCCCGGTGGCCGAACGGGCCGAGCGCGAAAGCCGCGCCTTGGGCGAGGCCTTGAGCAAGCGCCCAGACAAAGCGGGCGGTCCGTTGCCGTGGGGCGCCGCTGGAACCATTCCGGCAGGGACGATCAGCGTCAGCTATACCGGCCCGGCGACCCTTACCGCGGGCCAGGCTACGACGCTTCCCTTCACCATTGTCAATCACGGCAACGCACCCGTTGGCAGGCTCTATGGCGTTGTCAAAGCCGATGTGCGTAGCCCGTTCTGGGAGGACGAGGTGGTGATTGGCGAGGTGGCCCCGGGAACCGAACTCACGCGCATGCTCGATGCCAAGGTTCCGGCGCGGCTGTTCGCGGGCGAGGAGCGCTTCAGCCTGGAGATCCACGCCGACGGCCAGCGCGAGCCTCTGGCGACCGTGCCTGTGAGTCTGCAGATCCAGGGCCTGCCGCGCCCGCACTTCTCCTACTCCTGGGCCATCGCTGATCAGGGTGTACTGCGCCCTAACGGCTCGGCGTCGATCCGCCTTGCGATCCGCAACGAGGGCGACGGCGTCAGCGGTGCGACCCTGGTGCGGGTGTTCAAGAATGACGATGTGTATCTGCAGCTGCAGGAGAACGTGTTCAAGTTCCGTTCCGGCCTGGCCCCCGGTGGCGAGGAGGTCGCCGTGGTCGGGGTGTCGATTCGCGACCGCGTGAATCAGAAGGATTTCAGTGCCAAGCAGGTGAAGCTGCAGTTGCGCGTGCAGGAGGACTTCTCGCTCGGTCAGCCCGAGGACAGCGACGATGATGTGGATAACCGCATGCGCTCCGGGCTGTTCTCGACCATCATCATCCCGGTGGGCGAGCCTGCCAGCGGGGACGTGCGCCAGCCGCGTCTGACCCTGGTCACGGCCGAAGCGGAGAGCGAGGGCCGGGTCCTGCTGACGGTGCACCTGAGCGATGATAATCCGCGTTGCATCGCGACCTTCGTCGACGAAGACAAGATCGACCTGCGTCCGGTGTTGGCCGCCGATTTGAAGGACGGTGTGTTCATCTATCAGAAGCGTGTCACCCTCAAGCCGGGTCCGAATGCGGTGCGCATCGAGGCCCAGGATCAGGGCGATGTTGGCACGGTGCTGCCCCTGCGCCTGTGGGGTCCGGCCGCCGTCGATGCGCCCAAGGCCTCAGCCTCTGCCGCCCCAGCCACGGGGGCCGTGCCCTGATGCTGGTGCGGCCCCGTCGCAACCGCGTCTCAACCGGGATGCGCGCCCTGGTGCGTGAGACCCTGGTGACCCCGG
>JBILDK010000368.1:0-3418 GCA_044352625.1 Planctomycetota bacterium | reverse complement strand
TGCAGCTCAAGGACCAGTCCGTGTCCCTGCCCGCTGCCGGTTTCGGCTATTGCCCACCGCTGGAACGGCTCTCGCCCCTGACGCGGAATTGGCTGCGTCACCTCAACCGGTGCTGCGATGCGTTCGACCGCGAGGGCCTGCCCGGGTTGAGCGCGGCGACCGCTGCCGCGTATGCGGCGCTCAAAGCGGAATCGTGGCAAATCGACGCCGCGCTGGTGGGCCATGCCCACCTCGATCTGGTATGGTTGTGGCCTGAATCCGTGACCGAGGCCAAGGGCGTGCATACCTTCGCCACGCAATTGCGCCTGATGGACCGGTATCCCGAGTTCACCTTCAGCCAGAGCCAGCCCGCGTTGTATCGCGCCATCGAACGCCAGGCCCCGGGCCAGGCCAAAGCCATCGCCAAGCGCATCGCCGAGGGCCGGTGGGAGGTCATGGGCGGCTTCGAGGTCGAACCCGACAACAACCTGCCTTGTGGCGAGGCCCTCGCGCGCTCCCTGGTCATCGGCCAAGAGAAAACCCGGGCCCTCACCGGCAGCATCAGCCCGGTGTGCTGGATCCCCGACGTGTTCGGATACAACGCCATGCTCCCGCAGCTGCTGAGACTGGGGGGGGTGACCGCGTTCTTCACCACCAAGATGACGTGGTCGGCGGTGAACAAGTTCCCCTACACCAGCTTCGTGTGGAAGGGGGCCGACGGCAGCGAGATCCTCACCCATCTTTGCCCGACCGGATACAACGGCAATGTGCAGGCCGACGAACTCATCGGTGCTGCCCGTGAGCATCGTCAGGCGGATGTCCATCCCGAGGTGCTGCTGCCGATCGGTTACGGTGATGGCGGTGGTGGCGTGACCGCGGCCATGTGCGAACGCGCGCGCCGCTTCGCGGATCTGGCGGGTGCGCCGACCGCGACCTGGACCAGCAGCGCCGATTTCTTCAAGCGTTTGGCCAAGCAGCGTGCGGACCTGCCGGTGTACCAGGGCGAATTGTATCTCGAATTCCATCGCGGGACCTATACCACCCAGGGTGGCTTCAAGGCGTCCTATCGGGCGGCCGAGCGCGGACTCCAGACCTTGGAGGCCGTGCAGGTCGCGATGAATGCCGGTCCTGTGGACGAGGCGCCGTGGCGGCGGATCGCTTTCGCCCAGTTCCACGATGCCATTCCCGGCAGCTCGATCGGTCTGGTCTATGAGCAGATGACCCCGGAACTGGACGGCATCGCCGCCGCCAGCAACGGAGCCGCCGCCGCCGTCCTTGCCGGCGGAGGACAGGGCGACGGTTGGCTGGTGTTCAATCCGCTGCCGTTCCCGCGTACGGCCGTGGTCGCCATTCCTGGCGAGGCGGTGCTGGCGACGATTGATGGCCATGCCCTGCCGGGGCAGCGTCAGGGGCGTGGCAGTGCATCCTACACCCTGGTTGCGGTGCCCCTGGCCGCCCTGGGCAGCGAGCGCGTGGTCGCCCAGCCCGCCACCGCCGACGCCTTGTCCGTGGCGATGATCAGCGGCACTACCACCCACGAGATGGGCAACGGGTTGGTCAAGGCGACCTTCGACGCCCACGGCATGCTTGCCGGCCTCACGGTCGAGGGTGCCGCGTTGCAGCTCGACGGACCTTGCGGATTCCGCCTGTATGATGATGTGCCGGCCATGTTCGATGCCTGGGATATCGACCACCATGTGGCCGATCTGGGTCAGGATGTCGCCACGCGCATGAAGCTCATGGTACGTGAAGCCGGCCCGGTGCGGGCGAAATTGCGCGGTGAATCAGCCATCGGCAAGCGCAGCCACGCGGTGGTCGAGTGGAGCATCGAGGCCGGCAATCCCTTCGTTATGGTCGATCTGATGGTCGATTGGCACGAGGACCACCGCCTGTTGAAATTCCATGTGCCCACCGCCTATCGCGGACGCTGGGCGCGCTATGGCGCACCGTTCGGCTCGATCCAGCGTTCCCAGCAGCCCGGCACCAGCCAGGACGAAGCCATGTGGGAAGTCCCCGGTCAGCGCTGGGCTGCGGTGACCGATGAAACCGGCGAGGGCCTGGCCCTGATCAGTGAGGCGAAGTACGGCTTCTCCTGTCGCGAGGGCAACCTCGGGCTGAGCCTGCTGCGTGCGCCCACGGAACCCGATCCGGTGGCGGATCGCGGCGTCCATCACATCCGCTTCGCCATCGGTCGCCACGAACGTCATTCCACCGGCTGTCGCCTGGCCACGGCGGCGATGGCGGATGCGCTGTACACGCCCCCGGTGGTGGTGAAGGGGGGCAGCCTGATGCCACCTCCCTTCACCCTGGGTGGCCTGGGCAGCCTGGTGCCGAGCTGGGTCCAGCCCCACGAGGACGGTTTCACCCTGCGCCTGCACGAGGCCGATGGCGGTCGGGGCCGGGCCGAGCTGTCGCTCACCGCTCCGGCCCGCCGGGTCGAACTGATCGATTTCCTTGGCCGCAAGGTCGGGGCGCTGCCGCGGCTTGATCCCACCAGCTGGGCATTGCCGTATGCTCCGTACCAGATCCTGTCGGTGCGCGTCACCCGTTGACCGCCTGGCGGTGCAAGGAATCTGCCATCATGCATATCGCCTTAGCCCAGCTCGACGGGACCATCGGCCACATCAGCGGTGCGCTCGTGGCCATCCGCGCCGCCGCGGTCCAGGCGGCCGGCGCCGGGGCGGCGCTGCTGGTCTGCCCGGAACTTGCGGCGATGGGCGGCTATCCGCCCCGCGACCTGTGTGAACGCCGCTGGTTGATTGAGGAGCAATGGGCGGCGCTGAACGAATTGGCCAAGGTCCTGCCCTTGCCCGTCATCGTGGGTTGCATCGAGCCCCTCGAACCTGGCATCGGGCCGGGCATGGCCAACGCGGTGGCCCTGCTTGATCGCGGCGAGATCACCGCCACCTATCACAAGCGCCTGCTGCCGACCTACGATGTCTTTGATGAACGGCGCTATTTCCGGGTTGGCGATGGTCCGGTGGTGGTGGAGGTCGCAGGCCTGCGCCTCGGGCTGACCATTTGCGAGGACATCTGGAGCGAGGGTGGGGGCATCATCCCGCGCTATCGCCAGGATCCGGTGCAGGAACTCGCTGGGCGCTGTGACGCGATCATCAATTGTTCGGCCTCGCCCTGGCATCTGGGCAAGGAAAAGCTGCGTCGTCGGGTGGTGATCCGCGCCGCCAAGCGCGCCAAGGTGCCGGTGGTGTATGTCAATCAGGTTGGCGCCCATGACGAGTTGTTGTTCGATGGCGATAGCGGTGTGGCCTTCCCTGATGGCTCCTGGAGCGCCGCCGGTCGGCGCTGGAAGCCAGGGGTGGCCCTGGTGGATCTCGCCCACCCCGAGCAAGCGATGGTTTCGGGCGCGTGGGAGGTCGACGATCCGTCGGCGGCCTTGCATCAGGCGTTGATCACCGGCCTGCGCGGCTACTGCACCAAG
>JBILDK010000366.1:0-3428 GCA_044352625.1 Planctomycetota bacterium | reverse complement strand
CACGCGCCAAGCGCGAGGTTCTCGACCACGCTCAGATGCCGGCACAGGGCGAGCTCCTGATAGACCACCGCCACCCCGGCGGCGCGCGCGGTACACGGATCCGTCGGCGTGAAAGGCTGACCGTCGAGCAGCAAACGACCTGCATCAGCCCGGTGCGCGCCGGTGAGGATCTTGATCAGGGTGCTTTTTCCGGCGCCATTCTCGCCGATGAGCGCCAGCACTTCGCCTGCCGCCACGGATAGATCCACGCCAGCCAGGGCCCGCGTCGCGCCAAAATCCTTGCACAATCCGCTGACCGCCAGTCGCATCGCGCTCACTCGCCGAGGAATTGCTTGAGCGGCGGGCTGAGCAGGGCCTGGATCGCCGGCTCATTGAGGTTGGCCGGGGTCACCAGTTGTGCCGGGGTATCGGTCTGCTTTGACACCGGCTTGCCGGCGAGGTGTGCCGCCAGGGTGGTGACACCGAGATAGCCCATGTTGAACGGGTCCTGCACGATCAGGCCCTGAATGTCTCCGGCCTGCAGCCCCTCGAGCAGCACCGGGGAGGCATCGAAGCCGACATGCTTGACGGTACGATTGAGTTTGAGCTGCTTCAGCGCCTGGGCCATGCCGGCGGTGCTCGACTCATTCGGGGTGAACACCGCATCGAGGCCGCTGCCCCAGCGATTGAGCAGGGTCTGGCTCGCGGTCAGGGCGGTGGCGCGGGTGGCCCCGGCGTACTGGTCCTGGCTGACCACGGTGATGCCGGGAAACTCCTTGAGCGCGTCGAGGAAGCCGGCCTCGCGCAGGCCGGTCGAAGCCGAACCCACCAGATAGCGCAGCAGCAGGACCTTGCCCTGGCCGTTGAGCAGGCCGGCTAGGTGCTTTGCCGCCATGGCACCACCGGCCTTGTTGTCGGTGGCGACCAGGCTGGTCTGGGCCTCGCTCTCCAGCCCGGAATCGATGATCACGACCGGAACCTTGGCCTTGACCGCCAGCTCCACCGGTTTGACCAGGGCCTTGTGGTCGAGCGGCGCGAGCACGATGCCGGCCACGCCCTGGGCGGCGATGGTGTTGACCAAGTCCACCTGCGAGGTGCGGTCGTCCTCCTTCACCGGTCCCTGCCAGCGGATCGTCACCGGCGTGCCGGCGGCGGTCAGCTCGCGCCCGGCCTTCACCGCGCCGGCGTGGACCGCCTTCCAGAACTCATGGGTCGTCCCCTTGGGGATGACCGCGATGGTGATGGGTGCAACCTCGGCCGCAGCCGTGGCACAGGCAACACAGACGAGCAGCAGGGGCAGCAACAGACGCATGGCGGGGCTCCGTAGGACTATTTCAATAAGAGGCCTCCGGAGTTGGGCAATGGACGACTTGCGACGTGCTGACCGATCGAGCGTCTGCTCAGGTCCACTGGATCAGCGACGGCGCGTAGCCCTCGGGCGCCTGGTAGCCCATGAGGTCGAGGGTCGTGGCCGCGACATTGGCCAGGCCGGGCTTGGCGATATCCGAGCGCAGGCGGTAGGCCCCGCCGAACTGCGGGTCGTAGACGATGAACGGCACGGGGTTCAGCGTGTGGCTGGTCTTGGCCTTGGGGCGGCCGTTCTCCATCTTCACGCCACCCTTCTTGTCCATCTCGTACATCTCGTCGGCGTTGCCGTGGTCGGCGGTGATCAGGGCCACGCCGTTGAGGCGCTTGATCGCCGGCAGCAGGCGGCTCAGGCACAGGTCCACCGCTTCAACGCCGATGCGGGTGGCCTCGAACACGCCGGTGTGGCCGACCATGTCGCCGTTGGGGTAGTTGAGCCGGCCGCAGGCGAAGGGCTTGCCGCTCGCGCTGGCCTCGGTCAGTTCCTTGATCACCGCGTCGGTGACCTCGGCGGCCTTCATCCACGGACGCTCGTCGAAGCTCACCCGGTCCGAGGGCACCTCGACGAAGCGCTCGGTCTTGGCATCCAGGTAGCCCGAGCGGTTGCCGTTCCAGAAATAGGTTACGTGGCCGTATTTCTGGGTTTCCGAGCAGGCGAACTGGCGCAGGCCCATGTCGGCGCAGTACTGGCCCATGACGCGGTCGATGGCGGGCGGCTCCACCAGGATGCGCGGCGGCAGGTTGGTGTCGCCGTCATAGGTCATCATGCCGGCGAAGCAGACATCGACCTTGGTGCGGGCGAAGGGCACCTCGCCGACAAACGCGCGCGAAATTTCGGTCGAGCGGTCGCCGCGGAAATTGAAGAACACCACGCTGTCGCCATCGCGCACCGGCGCGAACGGCTTGCCGTCGCGACTGATCACGAAGGGCGGCAGGTCCTGGTCGATGATCCCGGGCTTCTCGCTGCGGAAGGCGGTGATCGCGGCGCTGGCGCTGGGGAACTGGCGGCCCTCGGCGAGGACGTGGGTCTTCCAGCCGCGCTCGACCATCGACCAGTCCGCCTCGTAGCGGTCCATGGTGATGTTCATGCGCCCGCCACCCGAGGCGATGCCGTAGTTGGGATCGATGCCCGCGATCCAGGTCTCGAAGGGCCCGGTGTAATCCAGCGCGCTGGTCTCGCCCACGTCGCGGCCGTCAATCAGGGCGTGCACCGCGACCTTCTTCACGTTGCGCTTCTTGGCATCAACGATCAGAGCCTTGAGGTGATCGATGTGGCTGTGCACGTTGCCGTCAGAAAACAGGCCGATGAGGTGCAGTGTCGAACCCTTGGCGGTGGCATTGCCGACGATCTCGTTCCAGCCCTTGCCGGCGAACAGCTTGCCCTCGCTGATGGCGTTGGCCACGAGCTTGGCGCCCTGGTCGAACACGCGTCCGGCACCGAGGGCATTGTGTCCGACCTCGCTGTTGCCCATGTCCGCGTCCGAAGGCATGCCCACCGCCGTGCCGTGGGCCGCCAGGCGACACCAGGGGCTATCGGCGAACAGCCGGTCGAGCACCGGCTTGCGCGCGGCGTTGATGGCGTTGCCGGCGTAATCCGCCCCCAGCCCGTAGCCATCCATGACCACGACGATGACCGGACCCTGGCGGCGTCCGTGGAAGGCGTTCTTGGCGAGCGAAAGGGACATGGGAATCTCCGGGGGGGACACGCTATGAGGGATCCCCTGATCCGGAAGTGACGACCGCCGCAGCCACCCTTTGCACCACCCCCGAACCGGTGCCATGCTCTCTCCATGCGTCCGTGGCTGCTGTGTCTTTTCTGTGCCGCGCTTGCCGCGATCGACCCACCCACCGGCGTGGTCGCGGTGCAGGCCGAGAATCCAGAGGACACCCCCGGCGGTTCGGCGGTCGTGGTGGCGGAGGGTTTGGCGCTGACCCTGTCCGAGGTTCTGCCCGCGGGCGCCGGCAACGTCGTGCTGGTGGTACCGCCCGGCCGACGCCGCGAAGCCACGGTCGAGCGGCGCGGGGCGGTGGCGCTGCTACGCTTTGACACGACCGGCTTGGTCATAGTGCCGGCGGCGACGCAC
>JBILDK010000365.1:0-3445 GCA_044352625.1 Planctomycetota bacterium | reverse complement strand
CCGCGATCACCTCCGCCGGGCAGAACATCGTCAGCTCCTCCAGCCTCTACGGCGGCTCCATCAGCCTGTTCCGCCACACCCTCAAGCGCTTCGGCATCGAGGTGCGCTTCGTGGACAGCAGCGACGCCGCGGCGGTGGCCCGCGCCATCGACGACAAGACCCGGCTGGTGTACACCGAGTCGGTAGGCAATCCCAAGAACAACGTGGACGACTTCGCCGCCCTGGCCAAGGCCGCCCACGATCGCGGCATCCCCCTGGTGGTGGACAACACGGTGACCCCGCCGCCGCTGTTCAACCCCTTCGACCACGGCGCCGACATCGTGGTGCTGTCGCTGACCAAGCTCACCGGCGGCCACGGCACCTCCCTCGGCGGGGCCATCGTCGAAAAGGGCGATTTCCCGTGGAACAACGGCAAGTTCCCCGAGATCGACGGGCCGGACGCGAGTTATCACGGGGTCAACTTCTGGTCGGCCTTCGGCAAGCATCCCGCTGCCGCCGCCCCCGGTCTGGCGTATGTGCTCAAGATCCGCACCGGCCTGCTGCGCGACACCGGCGCGGCCCTCAGCCCGTTCAATGCCCAGCAGATCCTGCTCGGCATCGAGACCCTGCCGCTGCGCGCCGAACGCCATGTGCAGAACGCCCAGAAGGTCGCCGAGTGGCTGGCCACTCACCCGCTGGTGACATGGGTCAACTACCCGGGCCTGCCCAGCCATCCCGACCACGCCCGGGCCAAGCGCTACCTCACCAAGGGCTGCGGCGCGATCATCGGCTTCGGCGTGCAGGGCGGGCAAGAGGCCGGCAAGCGCTTCATTTCCGCGGTGAAACTGGCCTCGAACGTGGCCAATATCCTCGACGCCAAGACCCTGGTCATCCATCCCGCCTCGACCACGCACCAGCAGCTCACCCCCGAGCAGCAGGCGGCCTCGGGCGTGACTCCGGACTTCGTGCGCCTCTCGGTCGGCCTTGAGCACGTGGACGACATCCTTGCGGATCTCGACCAGGCGCTGAAGGCGGCCCAGGGCTGAACCGACCATGACCACCCTCCTGCCCCTGCCCGAGCGCGTGCTGAAGCGCGTCGGTGATCTGCGCGTCCAAGCCGCGCGCTTCCGCGTCGGTGCGCTCAACGCCGAGGACTTCCGCGCCCACCGCGTGCCCCAGGGGCTGTACGAGCAGCGCACCGCCGGCAGCTACATGCTGCGCGTGCGCCTGCCGGGGGGGCTGGTCACCGCGGCCCAGGCCCGGGGCTTGGCGCGGCTCGCCGCCGACCACGGGGCGCGGCTGCACCTCACCACCCGCCAGGACCTGCAGTTCCATGAGCTGGGCCTTGAGGCCGCTGTCGCCATCCAGGAGGGCCTCGTCCCCCTCGGACTCAGCGCCCTCGGCACCGGCGGCAACACCGTGCGCAACGTCACCGCCGATCCCCTGGCGGGGGTGGCGGCGGACGAGGCCTTCGACGTGCGGCCCCACGCGCTGGCCGTCACCGGGCTGCTTCTGGACCGCGACGGCACCGACCGCCTGCCGCGCAAGTTCAAGGTCGTGTTCAGCGGGTCCGATGCGGACCGCGCCGGCGCCGCCGTGGCCGACCTCGGCTTCATCGCCCGCAACCGCGCGGGCGAACCGGGCTTCCTGGTGCTCGTGGGCGGCGGCCTGGGGGGCCGGCCGGCCCTCGCCCTGACCCTGACGGATTGGATCCCGGCGGCGGACAGCCTGCTCTATGCCGAGGCCATCTGCGCGCTCTTCGCCGCGCGCGGCGACCGCGCCAACAAGGCCACCGCGCGCCTACGTCACCTGCGCTGGCGCCTGGGCGAGGCGCCGTTTCTCGAGCTCTGCCGCGAGGCGGTGACAGCGCAGCGCCGCAGCGGCCCCGCCGGCCCAGTGCCCGCCCTGGTCGCGGTGCACGCGCCCCCGGCGCGGCCCGCCTCCGCCCTGCCCGCAGCGTTCCACGCGATCGACGGCGTGGTGCCCGAGCGTGACGCGGGCCGCGTCAGCCTGCGTTTCGCCCCGATCCTGGGGGACCTCGCCCCGGCGGCTCTCGTGGCCCTGGCGGATGCGGCCCAGGACTTCGCCAGCCCGCTGCTGCGCGCCGGTCTCGACCAGGAGCTGTGGCTCACCGGCGTGGCCGGCGGCGACGTGCCGGATTTGCTCGAACGGCTCGCTGCGCACCAGGTCGGCGCCCCCGGCGCCGGGAACCTGCGCATCCCCGCCTGCGCCGGGGCCGCCACCTGCAAGCTCGGCCTGCTGCGTTCGCGCGGCGCCGCCAGCGCCATCGCCGCGCAGCTCGCCGGGGCGGCCGTGCCGCTGCTCGACCTGCGCATCAGCGGCTGCCCGAATTCCTGCGGCCGCCATCTGGTGGCGGGGCTCGGCTTCGAGGGCAAGGTCCGCCGCGTCAATGGCCGGCTGCTGCCGTGCTACGAAGTGTTCGTCGGTGGCCGTCACGGCGCCGCCGGCGCGAGCCTCGGCCGGCGGCTGGGCGCGGTCCCCGCCAAGCGCCTGCCGGCCTTCGTCGCCGCGGTGGCCAAGGGCCGCCTGGTTGACGCCGATGCGATTCAGCCGCTGGTGGCGGAGCACGCCGCACTGCCTGTCACCGTGCCCGAGGACTGGTTCACCGACTGGGACGACCAGCGGCCGTTCAGCCTCGCCGGCCTCGGCCAGGGCGAATGCGCGGTGGACGCCCCGCCGGCCGCACCCTGATGCGTCCGCCCCTTGGTCGCCTCAACCGACCGCGTTGGGACAGACTTCGCCGCGTTCGAGCTGAATCAGGTTGCTCAGCGTGACCTCGGCGATGTTGCCCAGGGCCTCGCGGGTGAAGAACGCCTGGTGCGCGGTCACCACCACGTTGGGGAAGGTGAGCAGCCGGGTGAACAGGTCGTCGTGGATGATGGCCTGGCTGCGGTCCTCGAAAAACAGGTCGGCCTCGCCCTCGTACACGTCGATAGCCAGGCCGCCGAGCTGACCCGACTTGAGGCCGTCGATCGCCGCCGCGGTGTCGATCAGGCCGCCGCGGCTGGTGTTGACGATCATCGCGCCGCGCTTGCAGCGGGCGATGCGCGCCGAATTGATGAGGTGCCGGTTGTCGGCGGTCAGTGGGGCATGCAGGCTGACGATGTCGGCCTGGCCGAGCAGCTCGTCGATGCCGGTATAGGTCGCACCCAGGGCCTCGACCTCGGGGTTGCGGTACGGGTCGTGGGCCACCAGACGGCAGCCGAAACCGTGGAAGATCCGCGCCACGCAAGCACCGATGCGCCCGGTGCCGATAATGCCCACCGTCTTGCCGTGGAGGTCGAAGCCAAGCAGACCGTCGAGGGCGAAATTGCCATCGCGCACCCGGTTGTAGGCGCGGTGCAGCTTGCGATTGAGCATCAGCACCAGGCCGGCGGCGTGCTCGGCCACGGCGTAGGGCGAATAGGCCGGGACGCGCACCACGCTGATCCCGAGGCGCTGGGCC
>JBILDK010000363.1:0-3452 GCA_044352625.1 Planctomycetota bacterium | reverse complement strand
GGCGCACGGCCACAGCTTGAGCGTGATGCCTACGACCTCGTGCCCGGCCTCGCGCATCAGCGCCGCCGCCAAACTCGAATCGACCCCCCCACTCATCCCAACCACGATTCTCGCCATGAGCCCAATTTCGCATCGACGAATGCAATGGAACATCAAATCCACGTATCATCTCGGTGCGGTGCGCGTTGCGCGCGCGGTGCGGTCGGCCTGCGGCCGGACCACCGCACCCGGCGCGCAGCGCCGACCGCACCTGTTCTACAGGCCCACCGCACCCGATGGTGTTAAGAATACAGGTGGTTAGTGTGGGATGAGGTGAACGACGATCTTGATCTGTTGATGACCCAAGCCCGCGAGCAGGGCGACCAGGAAGCCTTCGCCCGGGTGGTTGAGGAATGCCATCACCTGTTGCGTTCCACCATGCTGCGCGAAACGGCGGATCCCGAGCTGGCGGATGAACTGGCCCAGGATGCTTTCTCACGGGCGTGGCAGAAACGCGACCAGTACCGCCCCGGCACCAGCCCGCGGGCATGGCTGCTGGTCATAGCACGCAGCCAATTGATGGATTTTCACCGCCGCGCCGACCGCGACCGCCGGCACATGCGCGACTTGGTGCGCCAGGAATTGCTGCGCCATCAACCGGAGGACAACGCCGGACATGCCGAACGCCTCGATGCGCTGCGCACCTGCCTGAGCGAGTTCGGGGACGAACATCGCCAGATGCTTGAGCTGGTCCACGGTCAGGGGCTCTCGACTGAAGCCGCTGCCGAATCCCTCGGCATCCGCGCCGATGCCTGCCGCCAGCGGCTCTCGCGACTGCAACGCAAGCTGCGCGAATGCACGGAAAAACGACTGGGCATCGTTCCCGCGCCGGCGGCCAACGCATGAACCGCCAACCGGACAGCGACCGCCTGGCCAGCGCCAGCGAAGACGGGAATCGCGCGGTACGTATCGCCGAACTAGCTACCGGCTTCGCGGTTGGCGATCTCGATGAGGCCGAACTGCGCGAACTGCATTCCTACCTGACCGATCCCGCCACCAGCCAGGCCACGGCGCGGATCGCGTGGAATACCCTGGGCACCATCACCGACCTGCGCGCTGGCTCTGGCCGCGTCCTGCAGGATGCGGTGCGGTTGCGTATCCGCGACCAAGCTGGCGGCAGCGACGGCAACGGCTTCACCCAGCGCATCCGACGGCGGCTGGGGTTGTCGCGACCGCGCTTGCAACCGGTGATCACGCCCGAGCTCCGCCGTCGCCGTCGGCGCTTGCTGGTGCCGGTGGCCCTTGCCGCCCTGGCCGCGGGACTCGGCCTCGGTTGGATGATCCTGCGCCCGAGCCAGTCTCCCGCCGTGGTCGAGGAAGTGGTCGGACGCGCCGGCCTGGGCTCCCTCGCCCTCGCCCCCGGGGCCGCCGTTGAGCTACGTCCAAACATGGTGGTGCCGGTGGTGCTGCCGGCCGGTTCGCGACTGCGTCTGCGCTGGAGCAACGGCACTGTCGCCACCATCCACGGTCCGGCCAGCGTGGTCCCTCAACCCGCCGCCTTGTCCCTGGTCCAGGGTTCGGTGACGGTCGATACCGCGGCCTTCTTCACCATCGGCTTGCCCGATGGCAAGCTCGCTGCTGAAAGCCAAGCCCGGGTCGCTGCCGAGGTCGATGCCGGCGCATCGAGCGTGGCCCTGGAACGCGGCACCGCCTTCTTTGCCGAGCGCAGCCTGCATCCCGGCTTCGCCGTTGATGGGGCGCGCAGCGATGCGCCATATCCGCTGGTCGCATTGAGTCCCGCCCCGGTCGAACCACCCGTCGGAGCTGCTGGCCGTTGGCGACTGGCTGGGACCCTGACCTGGAGCGCGGCGCGCTCAACCTACGCCATCAGCTGCGATACCGATCGCGGCGAAGTGCTGCTTGCCCTCGCTCCCGGGCGGCTGGCGGTGGCGGATCGCCGCGGACGCACCCAAGCGGCGATCCCCGGGCCGCCCCTGGCCGAACGTCAGCTCGAACTGCGCGCCAGCGGCGGTCGCCTGCGCCTGATGATCGGTGATGCGGTGCTCTACGACGATCAGGTGACGGTGCGCGCGCTGCGCCTGGGCAGTGCCGAGGGCGGCGAGCTGACCACCAGCACCTTCACCACCGGCCCGACCATCGACAGCCGCCCGTGATCAGCCCCGCGCCCACACCACGGCATCGTGGATAGTGCGTTCAAGATCCCGGGTACGGCGCCAGCCGGTGAGGTGCCGGAGACGTCCGACATCAGGCACCCGGCGACGCATGTCGGCGAATCCGCCCTCGGGAAAAGCCTCCGCGTAGGACATCAGGCGAATCGGGCTGGCCGAGCCCGCCGCTGCGGCCACGCGCTGAGCGAGACCGAGGATGCTGACCTCCTCGTCACTGCCGATATTGATCACTTTCCCAACCGCCGCGGGACAATCGAGCACCGCCAGTACCGCTGAAATACAGTCACTGACGTGTAGAAAACAGCGGCTCTGTTTGCCATCGCCGTGGACGATCAGCGGCTCCCCGCGTAGCGCGGCGGCGGCAAACCCGGGCAAGACCATACCGTAGGACGGACTTTGGCGTGGCCCGGTTATATTGAAGAAGCGCACCACCCGCACCGGCAGACCGTGCTCCCGGTGCCAAGCCAGCGCAAGGAACTCGTCAAGCAGCTTGCTGCTCGCATAGGACCAGCGGTGGATCGCGCTTGGACCGAGGTGCAGGTGATGGTCCTCGTGGAACAGGGCCGCGTCGCTGTCGCCATAAACCTCGCTTGAAGAGGCGATCAGCACTGGCACGCCGAGTCCTGCGCTAGCTTCCAACACCTGGCGCGTGCCCTCGACATTGGTGCTGATCGAAGCCACCGGCTGGGCGAGGATGCGGCGCACGCCCACCGCCGCCGCCAGGTGCACCACCTGGTCGCAGCCAGCGATCGCCGCTGAGACCGCCGATGGATCGGTGATCGAGCCGTGAAGAAAATCGACCGGAATCCCGTCGAGGTTGGCGAGGTTGCCGGTGCTGAGGTCGTCGAGCACCCGCACCCGATCGCCGCGCGCCACCAGAGCCTCGGCGAGATGGGAACCGATGAAGCCGGCACCGCCGGTGATAAGGTAGGTGGTCATGGCTGCGCGGTGGTTGGTGGTTGGTGGTTGGTGGTTGGATTCCTCGTCAGCTCACCGTGTCGTGGACGCTTGGCGGCATTCCCAACCACCAACCACCAACCACTAACCACCGCGCGGTCGCAGGCCGCGCTCACGCCAATCCCGTGGCGCGGCGCGCCGCATCCACCGTGATCCGGGCCTCGATCCTGGCCTTGGCCGCGCCAGCGCGCAGCACCTCCTGGATGTGGCCGGGATCCGCCATGAGGGCAGCGCGGCGGCCACGGGCGGGACCGAAGTGGTCGAGAACCAGCTCAAACAGCACCTGCTTGGCGTGGCCATAGCCGAAACCGTCGGGCCCCTGCAGGC
>JBILDK010000362.1:0-3463 GCA_044352625.1 Planctomycetota bacterium | reverse complement strand
GACGTGGCGCAAGTCATTGAGCCCGTGGCTGTGGTCGGCGTGGTCGTGAGTCAGCAGCAGCGCATCGCAGCGGTCGGTGGAGCGTGCCGGATAGCTGCGTCGGTCCCAGTCGGCAAAGGGGTCGCGCAACTGGTCGAGCAGATCCGGCCCAGCATCGATCAGCACCCGGCGGCCGTCGGGAGCGTGCAGTTGCGCGCCGCTGCGCCGGCGCCGGTCGCGGGGGTCCTCGGACCACAAGTCGGGCCGACCATAAGGCGGATTGCCGTGGCTGGTGCCACAGCCGGTGATCACAACAGTCCAGGGCTCAGCCATGCGCCGCAGGATCACGACTGCGGCTTGGCCTCAAGCGACGGTCGCCATGCTTGGACCATGCGCATCGCGCTCTTCGGCGGCAGCTTCGACCCCCCTCATCTGGGCCACCTGATGGCGGCGACCCACGTCCTCGCCACCGCCCGGCCCGATGCGTTGTGGATTCTGCCGGCAGCGCGCCATCCCTATGCCAAGCCACTGACCGATTTCGCGGTGCGCGTCGAGCTCTGCCGCCAAGCTTTTGCCGTGCTGCCCCAGGTCGTGGTGCGCGACGATGAACTGCGCAATATCAGCGGCTTTACCATCGACCTGATCGAGGGTTTGGCGCGCGCCCATACCGGTCATCGCTGGTTGCTGGTGGGCGGCACCGATACGGCCGCGGACATGCCGAAATGGAAACGCGGCGCGGAACTGATGAACCTGGTGGAGGTGATCGCGGTCCCACGCCGCGGTTACGACGATGCCAATCCCGCTGCCCTGCCCGCGATCAGTTCGACCCTGGTGCGCACACGGCTGGCGGCGGGGGATCCGTGCCGCGACCTGCTGCCGGCGGCAGTGGCGGCAGCAGTGGCGGCAGGCGGCTGGTATCGTCAGGCCTGAGGATCCGCCCCCTCCAACCGGACGACGAGTTCGCTCAGCGTCCGGCGCACCGAGGTTTCTGTGTAGGGATCGTCCGGATCTGGCTGCACGCCATCCCTGGTGAAGAACGGGCGTTCGCCCACGATCCGGCCCCAGGCCGCGTCGGTTTCGCGCACCAGCTCGGTGAGCTGGGCCGCAGAGCCGAGCACTTGCCCGAGATACGCAAGCAGCGCGGTGCGTGGCTGAGCGAGGTGGTCAAGCAGGAACGGGCTGTGGGCAGCCTCGCGCAGCAGGACCTGGTGCAGCGCACCCTCCGGATCCACGAGGTAATCCTTGAGCAGGTGGTCGAGGGCGGCGCCAGCCTGGGTGATGAGCGACACCGGCGAGGCACCCTTCATGGTCCCCGGACCGGCGGCGCGGCCGATGGCCTCGGCCAGGGAATAGCTGCGGCTTTGACGGATCTCGCGTTCGAGGTCGACCGCTGTCGGCTCAGGCATGGGCGGGGCTCCGGGGATGGAGACTGACGCCGATGGTGCCGAAGGCCATGGCTGCCGCCGGCAGCAGGAACACCGGCGCACCGATCCACACCAGGCCGAGGCCACAGGCCGAACTGCCGATCAGCGCCGCCCCGGCGCCGACCAGGCCGAGGGCGCCGAAGGTGGTGGCCCGCTCGCCGGGGCCGGCGAGGTCAGCGATCCAGGCCTTTTCCGCGCCCTCGGTCAGGCCCGCCACCACCCCCCAGGCCAAGCCGAACCACGCCAGCCAGGCGCTGGGAGCCAGTGCCAGCCCGGCGAACACGGCCGCGCCCAGGGCCCAGCCGAGGGCCAGAAATCGCTGCGCACCGAGACGCTGCGCGCCCCACGCGGAACCGGCCGCCACCAGCGTCTGGGCCAGGCCGAGGGCGGCCCAGGCGAGGCACATCTGCCACGCGCGCCAGCCGTCCTGGCCATCGGCCCAGCCCGACACCTGCACCAGGATGAGCAGCGGGCCGAGCTTGGCGCCGAGGCTGGCCACCGCGATAAGACCCAACGGCACGCGCACCCCGGGATGCTGTGGCCACCAGCCCGCCGGTGCGCTGCCTGCAGCCACCGCACCGGGCCGCTCGCGCAAGCCGGCACACAGCGCCAGCATCGCCACCATCGGCACCACCAACGCCAGCACCGCCCAGCCCAGGTCGTAGCCGAGATGTTCGCCCACCCACCACGCCGTGGCCGCCGCCGTCAGCGCCCCGGCGGTGGCACCGAGGTGGTCGTAGGTGCGCATCAGGCCGAAGGCCCAGGGCCGTGACGCAGGTTCGACCCAATCGGTGAGCAGCGCATCGCTGGCGCTGCCGCGCAGACCCTTGCCCACGCGATCGCCCACCCGGCAGAGCACGATCCACCACGGCCACGCGAGGAGCATTCCGATGCCCGCCAGCGGGCGCATCAACGCATTGGCGCTGTACCCCGCCACCACCCACGGCACGCGTCGTCCACTGCGGTCGCTGGCCCGGCCGGTGACCAGGCGCAGCGCTTGGCCGAGGCCGTCCGCAAGCCCCTCCATCACCCCGATCCACACCGCGCTCACACCCAATGGCAGCAGCGGGGTGACGAAGTCGAGCGTGAAGTCGTTCCAGAAATGCAACCACGCCAAGCGGCGCGGCACCGGCGGCAGCGGCTCAGGCACGCGCGACCCCGACCTGGGTCAGCAGCGGCCGGATGTGGGAGTCGCCGATCTGGGCCACGTCAGCGCGAGCCGCATTTGCAGCCCCTGCCGCAGCGGCCCAGCGCAACTGGTCGGCGAATGGCAGCCCGGTGAGCCGGGCATGGGCGAGGCCCGCCACGTAACAGTCTCCGGAGCCGATGGGATTGACCTCGGCCACCGGCGGCGGCGTGACGATCCAGGCGCCTGCGCGGTCACGCACCCGCACTGCGCCGGGGCCATCGCTCAGGTGCAGCTCGGCGACGTGTTCCCAGATCACGCCATCACCGTATTCCTCGCGGTTGGGCTTGGCCAGGTCGGGGCCGAAGGGCAGCACCGCGTGCATCGCCGGGCCGTGGGCATCGATCCAGCACGGCGTGCCAGCGGCGCGGCAGGTGGCGAGCAGGCGCACATAGAGCTCGTCGCAGCCCGGCGGCGGCGCCCCGCCGATGATCACCAGGCGGCAGCCGGGCAGGCGAGCGGCGACCTCCGCCACCAATGCGTCCTGTTCGGCACCCGTGATCGGGCCGCCGTTTTCAAGCAGCGCGGTGGTGCCACCCGGAGTCACCGCCAGGAAGCCGACCCGGGTGGGCGCGGCGGTGGCGGTGAAGGCAGGTTCGATGCCCGCAGCACAGGTCAGAGCAATGATCGCTTCGCCGCTCAGCCCACCGGCGAAGCCACAGGCGGTCACGCGGTGCCCGAGTCGCGCCAGCACCTGGGCCACGTTCAGGCCCTTACCGCCGAGCACGCGGTTAAATCGCGTCACCCGCGTCACCCGTCCCGGCACCACCGTGGCCGCGGCGAGATGGTCGAGCAGCGGATTGGCGGTGATGGTGAGGATCATGGCAAACTGGTGGGGGTGGGGGTGGGGGTGGTGCGATTCTCTGTGCGTGCC
>JBILDK010000361.1:0-3483 GCA_044352625.1 Planctomycetota bacterium | reverse complement strand
ATTGGTTGTCCTCGCTCGCTCCGCAGCGGCCGCCGTTTGATCAGCGGATCGGTCGGATCATGGCCTTGCTCACCGCCCTGACCCTCGATGACCTCGATGGCTTGGCGACCAACCTGATGCCTGTGGCGGGCCGCATCCTGCTTACGCCTGACGCCAAGGCCCCGGACCAGACCCCTCTCGCCATCACCCTGTTTCAGGCCGGAGACGAAGGCGTGATCAAGGCCGGTGCCTTGCCGGCGCAGCGGTTGGCTCCGGTGGCCTTGGCGGAGTGGCTCGCGGCCCTCGCGGCCCTGCGTCGCGATCCGCTGCTAGTGGTGGACCAGGCATTGCGCCGGGACGACATCGTCTTTGTCCGTGTGCTTGATGGCCCGCTCGAACGCTTCCGCCTGACCCGGCGCGAGAAGGTCTACGAATCCGATGATTATGCCTGGGATCTCGTGTGGCCGGGCGGGCGCGATGACGCGGCCCCGGATGCCATTCCCCGGATCCTGACGTTGCTTGATACCTTGGAGGTGACGCTGGTGGAGGCGGTCGATGGATTGGCCCAGCGCTCTCCCACCGCATTGAGCATCGAAGTCCATCACGGGCGCAAGGACCAGGAGCGCGTTCTCATCGCCGCTATCGATGGCAACCGTGCACTCACCGCGAGCCATGCGGGGCTGCTGATGGATGCAGCGATTCGACGTGGAGCGTTGCGTCTGGAGCGTTTTCTCGATGCCCGGCTCATCCGCCGCGACACGACGCGCATCGCTAAAATCCAACGCATCGACACCACCCAGATACCGCAATTCCAGGAGGTCGCCACGCGCAGCGACGGAGGTGGCTGGACTCGCTCCTTTCCCGCCGCGACTCCGCCGCCGGTGATTGATGCTGGGGCGGTGGATCGGTTGGTCCGGGTGCTGGCCGGCGCTACGCTTGAGGACGTCGGGTTTCCCTCCGCCGAGGATCGCGCCATCTTGACCGCGCCCGAGATCGCCCTCGACCTGCGCTTTGCGCCCAACACGAGCGCCAAGCAGGCCCACGCCGACACTGATCTCGATGAGACGGCCACTCAGGACGTGGGTTGGGCACTGGTTGAGCGGGAGGGGAAGTGGCGTGGCATTGATCGCGATGCGCTGCTTGCGTTCACCCTCGATGCGGGCGTGGTCGAGGAGATCCGTCGTCCGTTCACCGTGGGTGCGCTCTATCCGGTGGTCGCGTCCCTGGTCACCCGGGCAGAGATCCGGAGCGATACCGGCAGCGTGGTGCTGGTTCGCGAGGGCGCCGGCTGGTCGGTGGCCGTTGACGGCGGGGAGTCCCGTCCGGCGGATGCACTGGCGGTGCGCCGCTGGTTCCGCGCCCTGGGCGGCTTGCGCGCCGAGCGCATCGACGCCCGCGCGGTGGCCTTTCCCGCCGCCCGGGTCGAAGCCAGCGTGGTGTGCACCATGCCCGGGCTCGCTGGTGGCAACGAGCTGGTCACGCTGCAGATCGGTCGCAGGGAAGATGGCCGCACCCGGGTGGTGCATGTGGCCAGCGACCAGCTCGCCAGTCGATTCCCCGCCGGGCGGGCGGTGCCGGCAGAGGTCGATTTCGATGCGCTGGTGCCCGGTGTCGCGGCCTTCGCGCCCTGATGGCCGGGATCCTGCGCCAAGAAGTCGACGCGGCCCTGGCCTTGGCAGGCCTGCGGCCGTTGCATCGCTTCGGGCAAAATTTCATGATCGACGCCAAGGCTGTGGCAGAGTTGGTCGCGGCGTTGGGCGCGGCTCCGGGCATGCGGGTGTGCGAGATCGGTCCTGGCACCGGCATCCTCACTCGGCGTTTGCTGGAGGCAGGCGCCACGGTGCTGGCGGTGGAGATCGATCAGGGCCTTGCTGGCGTGCTGCGCGACACGCTCGTGCCATTGGGGTTGCGGCTCGAACACGGGGATTGCTTGGTGAGCAAATCACTCCTGCATCCTGCGATCATCGCCTTTGCTGCCACGGGTCCGTGGCGTTTAGGCGCCAATTTGCCCTATGACGTGGCGTTGCCGGTGATCCTCAATGCGGCGGCCCAACCGTGCCCGCCCGAGCGCATCGTAGTCACCATCCAGCGCGAGGCGGCCGAACGCCTGGTCAGTGTGCCTGGGCACGATGCCTGGGGCGCAAGCGCGGCGGTTCTTCAGGCTGGTGGGATGCCGCGCATCCTGCGTCGGCTTGGCCCCTCCAGCTTCTATCCCCAGCCCCGGGTGGACAGTGCGATCCTGGTGTGGGAGCCGCAGCGAGCGCTGCCTGCCGGTTTCGGGAGCTGGTGTCGCACGGTGTTCGCCTACCGTCGTAAAGTCCTCCCCTCGTGTCTGGTGGATGCAGGATGGGGGCGCGAGTTGGGATTGGCCGCCTGCGCCGCCTGCGCCCTCGATCCGACCCGCCGCTTGGAATCCCTGTCCGCCACCGAATTGGTGGCGTTGTTCACCGCCCTGCCTGTTTTGGAGTCCGTATGATTCGTGGTGCCGTCGGCCGTCTGTGTGGCCTCTGTCTCTTGTTCACGGGCGTCAGTGCTGCCGACCCGGCGGTGGTGGCCGAGGTCGATGGGCGGCCAATCACCTTGCGTCAGGTTGAAGATGCGCTCCTCAAGCAGGAGGGGGCCGAACTCGTGGCGGACTTCCTGAGCAAGCGTATGGAGATGCTTGACTGGGCCTCTCTCGCTGATGAGGACCTGCTGGTACAGGTGGGCAAGGTGGCACTCACCCGTCGTCAACTTGCGGACATCATGGTACGCGCGAAGGGGGCAGGCGGGGTGCGCCAGGAGCTGGTTGAGATCGCCATCGTTGATCGGGCCCTTGAACGCGAAGGTATCCTGGTCACTGAGTCGGTGCTGGACCAGGCCCTGGCCCGGCTCGAACGGCGATTCCAGGCCGATAGCGCGGCCAAGATGCCGGAGGGGCAGCGCGTGGATTTCGCAACCTTCCTGCGCACGAGCAAGCGCATGACGCTGGCTGAGTTCCGCGCCTCGCCCGGGTTTCGCATGCTGGCGGGCCTGCAAGCGCTGGTGATCAAGCGCGCGCGTGCGACTCTGGCGGAGCCTGAGGTGGCGGCGTTCTTTGCCGCGAATCCCGAACGCTTTCGGCTGAAAGAGGCGCTGGATTTGCAACTGCTGTTCATGCCCTGGCGCACTGAGCCTGGCGTCGGTGGTACTCAGGTTGTGCCAGCTGGGGAATACGAGCGGCTAAGCGGAGTGGCCAGCCAGTTGTTTGGTACCATCGCGCGCAACGAGGTGACCTTTGAACGCGCTTGGACCGCCTTTGGTAAGACCTGGGATCCCGAGGCCGGCCAAGACGGCCGCATTGGCTGGGTCGCTCGTGACGGTAGTCGCGCCCAGCCCGGCTCCCGTCCGGTTCCTGCGGGGGTGATCGAACGCGCCTGGGACGCTGGTCCCGCGTTGCCCCAGCTGTTGCCGCCGATCCCAGCGGACTCCGGTGTCTCGATCGTGCGCGTGCTAGGTCGGCGGGCCGAACGAGCCCCGGATCTG
>JBILDK010000360.1:0-3485 GCA_044352625.1 Planctomycetota bacterium | reverse complement strand
GCCTCACCGACAAGGCGCTACTTCAACGCTTTGAAGATGTCGCTCACCTGCCCGACGACAAAAAGGCAGTGGTCATGGAAGTGCTCGATGCTTTTCTCGCGCTGAACCAGTTAAAGAACTTCACGAATCGCCAAGCCAGTTAAACCGGACGGCGAATCGCGCGGCTCAGCTGCGCTCCAAGGAATGGTTCAACACCCGGCGGATGCGCTGGGGGTTGGGTGGGGTTAAGCGGGTGGGAAGAAACATTCAAAAACAATTCAACAGGACATGCACTGTGCCAAGATCGGCTTAGGAGAGGCGCGTTCAGCAGAGATCGTATTGGTCGAGAACGCCATCGTATGCGTCATTAGTCCCAAGATATTGCACACGGCTGTCTCCCGACACATGCCGACGACCTCGCGGTGGGCGTGACTGGACAAGGAGCGCAGCGACCCCGGGGCGCGAGCACGCCAGGATGCCGGGCTCGGCAAAAGCAGGGGTTGGATCAGCGGCGGTTTGGACAACCGCCACCATGTGGCCAAGCAGTGCAGCGAGGGAAAGATGAGAAATGCGGGTGTCCTAAATCTCCGTGACGTCGACAGCGTTCGCCGCGAGGTATTCACCGTCGATCCAGAAGCCCTCGTCGATTGGATACATAATGCGGTATTCCTGGTTCGGGTTGCTGCGCAGATAGGCCTCGTAGGCAGCTGGAGATGTGACGTCGTTGGCAGCCTTCCGATTGGCGATCGTCCTAGCAAAGGTGATCACCGCTGTGTCCGGCAAGCAGGCTCGGGGTGAGCTGCGAGCGGCTTCTCCAGTCCAGGGCAGTCCCCGACGCCAGCGCCCTCGCCCGCCTCGCCTATGTCAGCCAGCCGCGGATGACGCAGATCCTGAACCTGACCCTGCTGGCGCCGGACATTCAGGAGTGGCTGCTGTTCATCAATTTCGTCGAAGAGGGCAAGCCCGAGGTCAGCGAGAAGGGGCTGCGCGGGGTGAGCGCTGAGGTACATTGGGGAAGGTAGCGGGTTCGCGCCGGCTATGTAGGTTGAGGTGGCGCTGTCGACCACGTGCACCATAGACAGCAGGTTGTAAGGACTAGAATTCCCCGCGTGACTCTCAGTGAACGTATTGGTGACCCGCTCTTCAGGCTCGGCCTGACGCTGACAGTGGTCCCGTTTTCGGTCCTGGCTGTTCCAGCGGAGCGTGCCAACCGCAGTCGTTCTTCTGGGTGGGAGCAGAATTCCAGCTGGCAGAGGCCGTCGTCCGTGCCTGTCCCTGGACTGCACAACCCCGGTGAATTAGGGAGTCCGGCTCTCCGAGGGGGTGTTCGACTGGGTTCCCAAGCGGAGAGCCCCTCGCAGAATCCCCGGGAAACGCGCGAGCTACGTTGCTAGCAGTAGGGTGAGGAAGCAAGTGCCCCCTCGGGTTGCGTGCGATGGCCACCGGTGCATCTTCCAGCATGCTCAGCCATGATGTCATCCTGACCTTCGCCGGGGGCCTGGGAGCCGCGTTGGTGCTGGGGTATCTCGCCCACCGGATCGGCCTGTCTCCAATCATCGGCTTCCTCTGCGCCGGCATCCTCGTCGGACCGCATACGCCAGGCTTCGTCGCCAGCCGTCAGGTGGCCGAACAGTTCGCAGAGATCGGGGTGATGCTGCTGATGTTTGGCGTCGGGTTGAAGTTCCACCTCCATGAACTGCTGGCCGTCTGGCGCGTCGCGATTCCTGGCGCCCTCATCCAGAGCACGGCCAGCACCCTCATGGCCGGTGTGGCCCTGCACCTCATGGGCTGGGCCTGGGGCCCGGCTCTGGTTGTCGGCATGGCCATATCCGTCGCCAGCACCGTGGTGCTGGTCCGGGTTCTCAGCGACCATCGGGATCTCCATACGCCCACCGGCCACATCGCGGTCGGTTGGGTCGTGGTCGAGGATCTCCTGACCATTGCTCTCCTGGTCATGCTGCCGGTGCTGGCTGGCTTGAGCGGGGTTGGTGGGGCGGATGCCTCCGGCGGGGCGCTGTCTGCCATGGGCTTGGCCCTCCTCAAAGTCGTGGTGTGCATCGCGCTCGTCATGGTGCTGGGCGGCAAGGTGATTCCGTGGTTCCTGGACCGCATCGCCGGCACCAAGTCTTCCGAACTGTTCACCCTTGCCGTGCTGGCCATCGCCGTCGGCGTCGCGGTAGGATCAGCCCTGGCCTTCGGTGTTTCGATGGCGCTGGGGGCATTCCTCGCCGGTCTGGTCGTGAGCCGCACCGAATTCGCGGCGCGGGCGGCAGGGGACGCCCTACCCATGCGCGATGCCTTCGCCGTGCTGTTCTTTGTCTCGGTCGGCATGCTCTTCGATCCCAAGCACCTCTGGATCGAACCCCTGCTAGTTCTGACCGTGCTGGCCATCGTGGTCGTGGGCAAGCCGCTGGCGGCGATCGCGGTGGTGCGCCTGGCCAAGCGTCCGTGGGCGGTGGCCTGGCCGGTCGGCCTGTCGTTGGCGCAGATCGGCGAGTTCACCTTCATCCTGGGCACATCCGCCAAGGGGCTGGGCCTGATCGATGATGCCGCCTGGAACACGCTGGTGGCCGTCGCCATCATCACCATCGCCGTCAACCCGGCGCTCTACCATTGGGGGCGGCGACTGGCCATCGAGCCAGCCAAACTGCCCGAACCCCTGGCTGACCCGATCGAGGGCGGCGACCAGCGCTGCGTTGTGGTCGGATATGGCCCGGTCGGATCGCAGGTGGTCCGCGCCCTGCGTGCCCGGGGCGTGCCGGTCGCCGTGATCGAGATGAACCTAGCGACAGTGCGACGGCTGAAGACGGAAGGCGTCCACGCGACGTATGGTGACGCCAAACGCTGGGAGACGCTGGCGGATGCCGGACTCGATCAGGCCTCTGCCCTGATCATTAGCAGCGACATGCCGGAACCTGGCGAGGTCGTCCGCCTCGCGCGCGCGCGCCGCCCGACCCTGCGCGTCATGGTCCGCTGCAGTCATCTACGCGAGGTCGAAGGGTTGCGCGCCCTCGGGGCTGAGGTCGTCGTCTCCGGCGAAGGGGAGATCGCCATCACGCTGACCGAGGCGGTCTTGGACGCCCAAGGGGCCGATCCAGAGACCGTAGCGAAGACCCGGGAGGACATCCGGGCCGCCCTGCAGGCCTCAGCCAGGAGGTAGGGCGCACTCGCGTGGTGCCCTGTTCGCGTCCGCTACTTGTTTACCACGGTGGTCGAGGTCGTTAACCCGGCCCCGGTTCTCCCCCAGAGAATCAGAGAACGGTCGCTCTTTCCTTCGCATCCGGCTTGGTCCTCCGCTCGGACGGGCGCAAACGGAGAACGGAGCGGCTCAGGAAAGGCGGTGAAATCCGCGCGTTTTTGCGGACGTCTGCGGCCTGGGCCAGATAACAAGAAACCCACGGCTTTCGCCGTGGGTTTCTCTTGGTTGCGGGGGCAGGATTTGAACCTGCGACCTCAAGGTTATGAGCCTTGCGAGCTACCAGACTGCTCTACCCCGCGCTCTGATG
>JBILDK010000359.1:0-3489 GCA_044352625.1 Planctomycetota bacterium | reverse complement strand
CTGGCCAACCACCAGCCGCGACACCGCCCTGGTGACGGCCCTGGCATCCGCCATGGCTGCCCTGCCCGCGTGGACCGTCCTCGAACCGCTCACCGGGGCGCTGGCGACCTACGCCTGGCCCGCGGTAGACGTTGCCGGCCCCCGCGCCCTGATCCAACCCCTGGTCCTGCGCTGCGAGGCCATTGCCGCCGACGCCTGGCGCTGGGGCGACAAGCTCGGCATTGAGGTACACCTGCCCGTGGACGCGGCCCCTGCCCTGGCCGCGCTTGGTGGCCTGCGCGACGCCCTGGCCGCGCTTAACCTCGCCGGCGTGCGCATCCTCGCCGTCGAGATTACCGCATTCGAGCGCGGTAAGTACGTCTCGGCCGCGTCCTCGGCCTCACTCACCGCGCGCGGCGACACCACCGCCGAACCCACCGCCTGGACCACCACCAGCGAAGTTGCGCACCGCGCGGTGCTCGTCCTCACCATCCTCCACGTCTGAAAGGACATCCCCATGGCTGCGAATCTCGGCTCGCTCTTCCTCCTCGAAATCGGCGACAACGCCACGCCCACCGTGTATTCCCGCCTGGGCGGACTGCGCTCGACCGGCATCAACTTCAACGCGGAGTTCCACGACGTCACCACCAAGGACGAGGTGCCCGTCCGCACACTGCTGGGCGGTGGGATCAAATCCTACTCCATCAGCGGCGCCGGGGTGTTCGTGGACGACGCAGCCACCAACAGCGCCATCGGCATCGCTCATACCGGCGCGCCGTGGAAGTTCCGCGTCACCTGCCCCAACGGCGACACGTATGCCGGCATGTGGGCGGTGAAGACCTACAAGCGCGACGGCGCGCACGACGGGACCGAAGCCTACGACCTGACGCTCGAATCCGCCGGCGCGATCACCTTCACCGCCGGCGCCTGATACCACGCATGATCACCCACGGCGTGACTGCTGGGCTGGGCGCTGCCGTCCTCCCGTCGCTGGGGGTCGGCGCGCGGGTCGCCGCGCCTGCGTCCGCCCCAACGTATCGACGCCCCGACGGCGTCAGCACCTACCTGCGCCCTGACGGCGTCAGCACCTATCGGAGGCCATGATGCCTGATGTGACCGTTTCTTCTCTGGTGGACAGCGTCCTGTCTGCATCCACGCGGCAGGCGGTGGCCTCACTGCTTGGCATCCTGGCTGGCACCGCCACCGAGACGCGCAGCGGAGATTTCACCGTCGATTCAGCCAAGCCCGGCGCGGTGTACGAAGCGAGCACCGGAGCGACCGACTGCGCCGTCACGCTGCCGACGCTCGCGCTTGGCGACGATGGATTCGCGGTGGTGATCATCAAGGCGGACTCAAGCCTCGGCGCGCTCAACGTATCCGGTACCGGCGTCACCGAGCGCATGCCGCTCCTGGGCGAGAGCGCAACCTTCCGCTGGGACGGAACGCAGTGGTGGGAGATTGCCCACTACGATCCTGACTGCGCGTATCTATCTCTCGGCTCCACGGGTGATGCTGGTGACGTGACGATCAGTTCTCTCGTCACGCTCGCCCGCGATACACATTACCGCAAACTGACCTTGACCGCCGGTGGCATCCTGGCGGTTGACGGCGGATGGGCGGTGTTTGGTGAAACGCTGGATCTCACTGCGGCGGGATCGCAAGCGATTCGCAGAACCATGACAGCATCCACCAACGCGACAGGAGCTACGGGTGGAACCGCAGCTACAGCCATCACTGGTGCGACACTTCCTGGCGCTCCAGGAGGTACGGCAGGGGCCAACGGCGGGACCAGTGTTGGGGCTCAGCCAACCAACGTCGGGGGTGGAAACTTCTATTCCGGTTGGACCTCGGCCGGAGGGGCCGGTGGGGCAGGAGTATCCGCCGGTGGAGCTGGTCGTGCTGGAACTGGCCCGGCGGTCTACGCAAACTGGCGCGCGACCACCCCGTATGGAGCGAGCATCCGGAACAACAACTCCGCATCTCACAACAACGGCGGATCACCAGCACAAGCTGGAAGCGCCGGAGGCGGAGACGGAACCAATTCTGGCGGAGGTGGAGGCACGGCGGGACGCGGGAATGGCAGCATATTTCTGTGGTTCCGTAAAATCGTCACCGGAGTTTCTACCCCCGTGGACGCCATCTGGATCAGGGGCGGCAATGGTGGCAATGGTGGAACTCCTGTTGCAGGAAACTGCGGAGGTGGTGGCGCTGGAGGCGGGGGTAACGGCGGACTGGTCGTCATCAGCTTCTTCGAGCGCGTTGGCGGTTCGAGTACCTGTGTTGACGTCACCGGCGGCAACGGTGGAAATGGTGGCGCGGGCATCGGGACTGGAGTGGCCGGTAGCGGCGCCCCATCAGGCTCACGCGGATGTTTCATCACGCTGAATCAGCGTACGGGCGTATGGACTGAAGTGTTCACGAATAACGCGAATACGGCCGTGGCCGCATCCGGCGCAACCGGCGGAACCGCAACGACGGCACAAGGAGCTTTCTAATGTCTCAGCCTGTACTCACCATCATCGCCCTCCTTCCCCAGGACGCTACGCGCGTGCGCGATGCCAATGTGACCGTGGACGGCGCTGTCAGCACCTTCCGCGACTGCACAAACGCCATTGATTCCATCTCCGCCTACCTGTGGACGGACACTGACGGCACACAGTGGCGACTGGATCCGGCAAGCCGTGTCTTCGTGGCGCACGCGACCTAAACCAAGGAATGAACCATGACTGAATCCAACTGGCAAGGCGAGATCGTCGTCACCATCGGCGGCCACGAACGCACGTTGCGCCCGTCCTGGGCCGCGCTCAAGCGCATCGAGCGCGAGGCCGGGCCCTTGTTCGACCTGCTCGACGCTTTCGCCCGCGGCCGAGCCTCCTTGTCGGCGGTGGTGTCGATCATCACCGCATGCCTGGAAGCAGGCGGGGCACGGTCGCCGGTTACCGGCTACGCCTACACCGAGGCCGAGGTCTACCCCCTGATCACCGGGAAGAACGTGGTGCCCTGGGTCGAGATCGCTGCGGCCCTTGCCTCGCACCTGGGCACCTCTGGCACCGCCGGGCGGGCCCTGTTGGGGGAAGCCAGCCGGTCGGTGTTGGCGGGGATCATCCGCCGCATCGACGGGCAGGCGGTCACGGCGCCGGCATTGACTGGCCCAGCTATTACGGATTTGCCGTTGCCGGTCTCGGGCTGAGCCCGGCGGTATTTTGGGACATGACCCCGGGCGAGTTCTGGGCGGTGTTCAATACCAAGCATGCCCCCACCGGCATGCCTGCGCCCACCCTGGACGAGATCGAGGCCGCATTCACGCGGCAGGAAGGACGCACTCATGTCTGATGTAGTCGTCAGCTTCGACGGCCGGGACGATGGCCTGAAGGCCGCCATGGGCGGTATCAATACCGGCCTGGCCAGTCTCAAGTCCGCGTTCGCGAGCCTGGGCATTGCGGCGAGCATCGCCGGCATCGGGGCCTTCGTCTCGGCTTCGATCAAGTTCGGCGACGAGCTCGATGAAAC
>JBILDK010000358.1:0-3507 GCA_044352625.1 Planctomycetota bacterium | reverse complement strand
CTGGGCGGTGGGCATCGGCCTACCGGCGTTCCGTGGCGACCAGGTATTCCAGGGGCTATGGAACCAGGGCGCGACCACCTTTGCCACGATCAAGGGGCTGCCCAAGGACCTCGCCGCGCGACTCGACGCCGAACTGCCGCTGGCGGTCGCGAGCGAGCATCGCCGCCAGGAATCTCGCGACGGCACGGTGAAGTCGCTGCTGCGCTTCGCCGATGGCAAATTGGCCGAGTGCGTCTCGATCCCGACCAGCGATCGTCACACGGTGTGCGTCTCATCCCAGGTTGGCTGCGCGGTGGGTTGCACCTTCTGCGCCTCGGGCCTCAACGGCGTCGAGCGCGACCTGACCGCGGGCGAGATCGCGTTGCAGGTCCTGCACCACCACCGCCGCCGGCCGGTGACCAATGTGGTGTTCATGGGCTCGGGTGAGCCGTTGTTCAACTACGACCAGGTGCTCAAGGCGATCCGCGTGTTGGCCGAGCCGGACGGCGTGGGCATGGGCCGCCGCCGCTTCACGGTCTCGACCAGCGGCGTGCCCGCGCGCATCCGCCAACTCGGTCTGGACGAACCCCAGGTGACCCTGGCCCTCAGCCTGCATGCCGCCGACGACGCGACCCGCGACCGTCTGGTGCCGCTCAACCGGCGTTGGCCGTTGGCCGACCTGATGGCGGCGATGGACGATTACAGCCGCACCGTAAACCGCCGCATGACACTCGAATACGTCCTGCTGGCAGACGCCAACATGACCGCAGAGCATGCCGCATCCCTGGCGGCGGTGGCGCTACGCTACGGCGCCCACGTCAACCTCATTCCGTTCAATCCGGTATCCGAGACCGGGCACCAGCGCCCCGGCGGCGACGCGGTGGACGACTTCCTCGCCCGCGTCTCCGCCACCGGCGCCAACGCCACCATCCGCGGCCAGCGCGGCGCCGACATCGATGCGGCGTGCGGGCAACTCAAGCGACGTTCTGATGTCGGCGCCCAGGGGGACCGGGGGGGCGACGGCGGCGGGGAGGCGTACACTCCCACGTGACGACCCCCGCCGCCCAAAGCCCCCACGATGAAACCCAGGGGGACCGGGGGGGCGACGGCGGCGGGGAGGCGTACACTCCCACGTGACGACCCCCGCCGCCCAAAGCCCCCACGATGAAAACAGCCGACATCGATGCGGCGTGCGGGCAACTCAAGCGACGCAGCGAGATAGCCTGACCGCCCGGCTGCTGGCTTTTCCCCTGTCAGCCGCCTATGCTGGTGCACATCATGCTCGCCCTCATCGTTGATGACGATCCCGTGTGTCGCTCCATGCTCTGCGCCGCGCTCAAGCGCCATGGCACCCCTACGGCCGTCGCCAGCGGCCGCGAAGCGGTCGAGGCCGTGCGCAATGCGCTTCTCGCCGACCAACCCTTCGACCTGATCACCCTCGACATCATGATGCCGGACATGAACGGCCAGGCAGCCCTGGTGTCGATACGGAGCCTGGAGGCGGTCAAAGGCATCCCGGCCGGCTCGGGGGCCAAGGTGCTGATGACCACCGCCATGGGCGACGGGAAGAACGTGCTCAATGCCTTCCGCGAGCAGTGCAACGGCTACCTGATCAAGCCCATCGACTTGGAAAAACTGTATCTGGAGCTCAGCAAACAGGGGTTGATCACCCTCTGATGCCCACCCATTGGTCCCCGATTTGCGTTGCGAAGGTTCTTGGGGTAGTCTCCGCTGACGCGGCTACCCCGCGGAGGTTGCGTGGACATCTACCTGCTGGTCATCCAGGCTCGCATCTTCCTGTGGTCCGGAATCGGACTCCTGGCCGCCTGCTTGTGGCTGGGGATCGGGCCCTACACCGCTGCCTGGCGCGCCGCGCTAGCGGCCTTGGCGGCGATGTGGGTGGCACGCTGGATGCTGCAACGCGTCGCTGGAGTGCTGGAGGAACGCATGGCTGCCGACATGGCTGAACGCGAACTCGCGGAGGAGGCAAAGGCCAAGGCCGAGGCCGAGGTCGTCGCCCGCGCCACTCGCACCGAGGCGGAAGCCCGCACCAAGGCTGCCGCCCGGGTCGCCCAGTCCGTCCCACCCCGACCCGCAACGGCCCGCTGACCTTGAACCATGCCCAGCGACGGTGAACAACCGCAGATGGCTCCCAAGCCCGCCGCCTACGCGCCAGGCCGCTTCCGCACGCCGCTGCCCGAGGGCTCCGTCCCGGTCAAGAGCGGCCGTTCCGACCGGCTCGGCGCCTACCGCCAGGCGGAGGGCACCAAGACCGGCGCCGAGCGCGAGCAGGAGATCCTGCGCCACCTGCCCCTGGTCCAGACCGTGGTCGACCGGGTGTGCGCTCACCTGCCGCCAACCGTTGACAAGGAAGACCTGTTCCACGCCGGGGTGATCGGCCTGATCGACGCCCTGGCGCGCTTTGATGCCAGCCGCGACAACGCCTTCTCGACCTATGCGGTCATGCGCATTCGCGGCCAGATCATCGATGAGTTGCGTGCCCGCGACTGGGTCCCTCGCAGCGCCCGCGAGCGCGCCCGCGATTATCATCGGGCAGTGGGCGACCTCAGCGCGACCCTCGGCCGGCTGCCCGCCGATGCCGAGGTGGCCAAGGCCCTGGGCGTGGACGAGAACGAGTTACCCGAAGTCGAACGCCAGGCTCAGCTCGCCGCCCAGGTCTCGATCGACGCCCCGGCCGGCGAGGACGGGGTGATTTCGTCGCTGATCGCCGACCGCGACACCGAGTCCGCCAACCCCGCCCGCTACATGGAGCGGGAGGACCTCAAGCGGCTGCTGGCGAACGCCCTGCGCACGCTCACCGAACAGGAACGCCTGGTGGTGAAGCTCTACTACTTCGAGAACCTCCTGCTCAAGGAGATCGCCGCCATTCTCGGCGTCACCGAGAGCCGCGTGTGCCAGATCAACGGCCGGGTCATGGGGCTGCTGCGCACCCGCCTGACCGCCCACGGCGCGGTGTGAACCGTGCTGACGCCGGCGGGCATCCAGCCCGGGTCCCTGCCTGATCCGGCCGATCTGCGCCGCGCCGCCGCCGCCACGTTGCTGTCCCTGCTCAGCGGCGGCGACGAGATCAGCGGCCGCGTGGTCGGCAACCTTGGCGGCAACACCTGGGCGATCACCGTGCGCGGCCAGACCCTGGTAGCCGAGAGCGCCGTGCCATTGACTCCGGACACGGTGGTGAAATTGGCCCTCGAACGGCTGGCGGATGGGGCGGTGCGGGCGCGGCTGGTGCAGCCCGGCGAGCCGTCCCCGCCCGCTGCGTCGACACCGGCCATGGCCCGGCTCGCGGCATTGCAGATCCCCGCCACGCCGGCGGCATTGCTGGTGCTGGCGGCCTTCGAGGAGGTTGGTGCACCTTTGGCGCCTGAGCGGGTGCGGGCGGCGGTGGCGGCGGTGGAAGCCGCGACCCCGCGCGAGGCGGAAGATCGGCCTGAGGGGGGCGCCACGCCTGGGGAAAAGACGGCGCCGCTGCGGGCGACCGGGATGGTCGCGCCCCCAGGGATGGGTGCT
>JBILDK010000357.1:0-3514 GCA_044352625.1 Planctomycetota bacterium | reverse complement strand
GGCGGGGGTGGCCATAGACGAACGAGTCAAGGCGCTGGATCTCGGCGCTGCCCGTGGGATCGAGCATCAGGCCCTCGCGGCTGATCCAGGCCTGGACCCGCGTTCCACCCCACGCGATGTTGATCACGCCCACCGGCACATCGAGTTCGCCATGGATGCGGCGGCCGAACCACCCACCCACAGCGGAAAATGATGCCAAGGTCGCGGCATCGGCTGCGGCCCAGCGTCCGTCGATGGCGTCCTGACGGCCGAGAGCTGCCGGGGTGGCGATGGTGAGCAGGCGCACCTGCGGCAGCCGCGGGGCGTCGGCGCCCTGGTTGGTCTGTTCCAGCTTCCATTCCATGTTGGACTGTCCGGCACAGATCCACACCTCCCCGATAAGCACGTCGCGCACCGTGACGGTCAGGCCATCGGCGCTGGCGGTCAGTTCATGCGGACCGCCGGCGGGCAGGGGAGCGAGGCGCACCAGCCAGCGGCCGTCGCTAGCGGTGGTCACCCCTGCGGTCGTGCCGCCCAGAGTCACGACCACGGCCGAACCGGGCGTGGCACAACCCCACACCGGGATGGGCTGGTCGCGTTGCAGTACCCCGTGGTCCTGGAAAGGCGGGGCGAGGCGCATGGAAAATCCGGAAGAAACCGTCAATTGCCAAATTGATGCAGCGAACGCAGGTCGGCGCCGTGCATCACGCGGATGTCGGTGATGCCATGGCGGATCATGGCCAGGCGTTCCAGGCCGAGGCCGAAGGCGAAGCCCTGCCACGCGGCGGGATCAATGCCGCCAGCGGTGAGTACGTTGGGGTGGATCATGCCACACCCCATGAGTTCCATCCAGCGCGCGAAGCGGCTGCCGGGCTCGGCCTTGGTCAGTCGCACATCGACCTCGAAGCCGGGCTCGACGAAGGGGAAGAAGCTGGGGCGCAGGCGCACCTCAATGTCGTCGCGTTTAAGCAGCGCCGCGAGCATGGTGCGGATGGTGCCGACGAGGTGTGCGACGGTGATGTCCTGGTCCACCACGAAGCCTTCGACCTGGTGGAAGGTGTTGTCGTGGGTGGCGTCCACCGCCTCGTAGCGGAATACGGTGCCGACCACCACGCGCCGGAAGGGTGGTTTGAGCGCCGGATAGGTGCGGCTCTGTACCGCGCTGGTATGGGTGCGCAGCAGGCGCTGGCCTGGACCGGCGGCGGGATGATCGAGCCAGAAGGTGTCCTGGTGATCGCGGGCGGGATGGTCGGCGGGGATGTTGAGGCGCGAGAAATTGAACTCATCGAACTCGATGTGCGGGCCGTCGATGACGCCGTAGCCCATGGAGCGGAACACCTCTTCGACCTCGGCGGCAACCTGGCTGATCGGGTGGATGCTGCCGACGCGGGGCCGCACCACCGGTAGGGTCAGGTCGATGAGCTGGTCTTCGGCAGCTCCGGCGAGGCGGGCTTTGGCGGCGTCGAAGGCGGCCTTGGCGCGGCCCTTGGCGGCGTTGAACAGCGGCCCGAGGGTGCGCTTCTCGTCGCCGGGGGCGGCGGCGAAGGCCTTGGTCAGGTCCTTTTCCTGACCATTGGCCCCAAGCAGGGCGATGCGCGCGGCCTCCAGGGTGGCGGAATCGCTGGCGCCGGCGAAGGCGGCCTCGGCGGCGGTGGCGTACTGGGCGAAGTCCTCGGCGAGGGGCATGGGCGGCTCCGGGCGGGGATGATGGATGGAAGGTCGCGGACGCCAGCAGCCATTGGCGGGCGGGAACCCGCCTTCGGCGGGGAGGGCCAGGGAGCCCTGCATGCGACCTTCATCGGACCCGCCGCAGACTCTTCATCTGTAGCCCAACAAGGATTGCGCGACTCGGGGATCCGGGCCGCAGCCACACCCATTCCAAACAACCATCTGGACCACCCCATGATCCGCACCTCCGTTCTGGCCCCCACCCTCCTCGCCACCGCCCTGATGGTCAGCGCTGCGGCGGCCGAGCCGTCCTACTTGGTCGCCTCGGGCGCCGGAATCGGCGCCTACACCTTCACCCCGATCCTGTCGGTTGGCGAATCAGGTGCGGCGGGCGTATCCATGGTGGGGCTGCCGGATGGGCTCGGCGCCTATGACAATGGCGATGGCACCTTCACCGTGCTCATGAACCACGAGGCGGGCACCACCGTCGGCACGGTGCGGGCCCACGGCAACAAGGGCGCGTTCGTGTCGCGCTGGGTGATCAACAAGACCACCCTTGCGGTGCAGTCGATCACCGACTTCAACCCCACGAACACCAGCATCAACCTGTGGACCAACGGGGCGTGGAACCCGACCACCACCGCCTATGCCCGGCTGTGCTCGGCGGACCTGCCGGCAGCGGCGGCGTTCCTCAACCCGGCCACCGGGCGGGGGACCGCCAGCCGCATCTTCATGAGCGGTGAGGAGAACGGCGCCGAGGGCCGCGCCTTTGCCCATGTCGCCACCGGTTCGGCCGCCGGCCAGAGCTTCGAACTGCCCTGGATGGGCAAGTGCAGCTGGGAGAACCTGCTCGCCAACCCGTCACCCATGGACACCACCCTGGTGATTGGCACCGATGACACGACTCCCGGTCAGCTCTATGTGTATGTCGGCACCAAGACGTCGAGTGGGAATGACGTTGAACGCGCCGGTCTGACCAATGGTCTGCTCTATGGTGTCCGCGCCAATGCCACGGCCCTGGACTCCCGCGACGAGAATGCCGGCCTGGCCGGGGTCCAATCCCTGGGCATGTCGAAGGGCGGTTCCGCCAGCTTCAGCTTGGTGGCGCTTGGCAACGGCGCGAGCTTCACCGGCGCCCAGCTCCAGACCGCCAGCACCGCCGCCGGGGTCACCGAGTTCCTGCGCCCCGAGGACGGCGCGTGGGATCCGGCCAATCCCCAGGACTTCTACTTCGTCACCACCGATGCCTTCGACACCGCCAAGAACGGTGGCAGCGGGGCGGCGACCGCGCTTACCACCACGTCGCGCCTGTACCGCCTGCGTTTCACCAATCTCAATGATCCGACCGCCGGCGGCACCATCACCATGCTGGTCGATGGCACCGAAAACCACCAGATGCTCGACAATCTGACGGTTGACCGCTATGGCCGGGTGATCTGCCAAGAGGACCCGGGCGGCCAGAACCACACCGCCAAGCTCTGGGCCTACACCATTGCCACTGGGGCCTGGGTCGAGATCGCCAGCCACGACCCGGTGCTCTTCGGCTCGCGGGTCGGCGGCGTGACCACCGCCGCCCAGACGGGCTTCACCAACGACGAGGAAAGTTCCGGCATCATCGATGTCTCGGACATCCTCGGCGCCGGCAAGTACCTCGCCGCGGTCCAGGCGCACGGTACGACCAAGTACGCCAACGGCACGGACATCCCCAATCTGTCCACCCACATTGAAGGTGGTCAACTCCTGGTGATGACCGCCGCCGCACCGCCGGCGGCGGCGGCGGGAACCCTCAACCTGCGCAACTGGGCCTTCGGCGCCCTGCGCGGAGGCACCACCATCCTCGGCCAGGATGCCCTGCTGGCGAGCAACG
>JBILDK010000356.1:0-3523 GCA_044352625.1 Planctomycetota bacterium | reverse complement strand
GGCGGGAGCCGTCATGGGAGGTCCTTTTCGTTGAAGCGTCTGGTCAAGGCCGCGATGACATCGTTACGGGTCCATCCATGACGCGCGGCATCTGCGACCAGCGGTGCTACCGCTTCATCCAAGCGACGGCGCAACTCATCGGCACTCAGGACCATTCGTGGCGCCTCTGCCACGTAGCCGCGTCCAGGCTGGCCGCGGACCAGACCGGCGGCTTCCAGTTGGGCGTAAGCCTTGGCCACGGTGTTGGGATTCACCGCCAAGCGCGAAGCGATGTCGCGCACGCTCGGAAGGGTTTCGCCCGGACTGACCTGGCCAGCGCGGATGGCGAGAGCCATCTGGTCGACAATCTGCGCGTAGATCGGACGGTCAGAGGCGAGTTGCAGAGTGAGTGGCAGCACGTCGTCATCTGTACTACAGTAACTAATACAGTCAATATCTCAATTATCGGTTTCCAGCTAGCTGGTTTTCGCTGAAGGGGTTACGCTCAACCAGGAAAATGTGGTTGGTGGTTAGTGGTTGGTGGTTGGGGACTGCATCGCAACGCGTTGTGATGGTGTGTTGTCTGGTACCGATTGGTGATCCACTGCGACGCTGCAATGTGCTGTCCACCAACCACCAACAGCGACAGGCAGGGTGAATGCTGAACATCGGCATCATTTCGGCCGGTTTGTACGTTCATCTCCTCCGCGACAGCCGCATGTCCATCCACACCGCCAGCGCCAGCACCAGGCCGCGGGCGATGTATTTCAGTTGCGGGTCAACCGCCATCAGGGTCATGCCATTGAGCAGGGTGGCCATGAGCAGGGCCCCGAACAGGACCCCGCCCACGCTGCCCACCCCGCCGGTCAGGCTGACGCCGCCGATCACGCAGGCGGCGATCGCGTCGAGCTCCATCAGGGTGCCGACCGTGGTGGTCGATCCGCCGGTGTAGGCGGTCTGCAGGAAGCCGGTGATGGCGACGATGCCGCCGCAGAAGGCAAAGGCGAGGATCACCGTGCGCTCGACCCGGATGCCGCTGATCCGGGCCGCCTCGGCATTGCCGCCGATGGCATAGAGGTGCCGGCCAAAGGGCAGGTGCTGGGTGATGATGTAGACCACGGTGGCGACCACGCCGAGCACCAGCACCGGCAAGGGCAGGCCGTTGTACTGGTTGAGCGCCACGACCAGGAGGAGGATGAGCTGGGCCGAGATCAGCCACCTGGCGAAGGCGCTGTCGCGATCATCGACCGCCAGGCCGTGGGCGAGACGACGCTGGCGCGCGCTCCAGGCCGACCAGCCGAGGATGCCGATCACGATCGCGGCAAGGACGAGGCCGGCCCAGCCCGGCAGGTACCAGGTGGTCAACAGCGATAGCAGATTGCCCTGGTCGCCGATCTTCACCGGGATGGTGTGATTGCTGATCACCAGCCAGTGCAGGCCGCGGAAGACCAACATGCCGGCCAGCGTCATGATGAAGGCGGGTATGTGCTGCCGCACCACCATCCAGCCGACCCCGGCCCACAAGGCCACCGCCCCGGCCAGGGCGATGGCCATCGCCAGCCCTGCCGACCAGTCATGCTCGATCATCAGCACCGCGGCGATGCCGCCGAACAGGCCGACACCGGACCCGGTCGAAAGATCGGTCTGGCCGGGGAGGAGGACGAGGAAGACGCCAAGGGCAAGCACGGCGGTGATCGCGAACTCGACCCCGAGGTTGGAGATGTTGCGGGCGCTGAGGAAGGCCGGCGACTGCCAGGCGAAGAAGCCGACGATCGCCACCAGGGCGAGGAGCAGGCTGAAATCACGGATGGACGGTTTGTTCATGTGGTTGTCTGGGCCATGGTGGGATGCAGGGCGGCGGCCAGCAGCTGCTCGGCGGTGCAGGCACCGCGGACGAAGGAACCGCCGATCCTGCCCTCGCCGAGCATCACGATGCGGTCGGACATGCCCATCAGCTCGGGCAGTTCGGACGAGACCAGGACCACCGCGTTGCCGGCCGCGGTGAGCTCGTTGATCAGTTGGTAGACCTCCTGCTTGGCGCCGACATCGATGCCGCGGGTCGGCTCATCGAGAAAGACGACGCGCGGCGAGGTCATCAGCGCCTTGCCCAGCACGACCTTCTGCTGGTTGCCGCCCGAGAGCCCGCCGACCCGGGTTTCGAGGTCGGGGGCTTTGATGCGCAGACGTTGGAAAAACGAGCGATTGCTGAGGTATTCGCGCTCGGCATCGATGCGTCCGAAGCGGGTGTTGCGTTCCAGCGACGAGAGCGAGAGGTTGAAGCCGATCGACTGCCCGAGGACGAGGCCGAGGCGCTTGCGGTCCTCGCTGACCATGACCAGGCCACGGCCGATCGCCGCGTTCGGAGTGTGCCCCTCCAGGGGTCTGCCACCCAGCAGCACACTGCCGGCGCGGCGATGGCCCCAGGCTCCGAAGATATGGAGCAACAGCTCGCTGCGCCCGGCACCCATCAGTCCGCCGATGCCCAGGACCTCGCCGGCGCGGACGCTGAAGGAGATGCCTCGCAGATGGATGCCGTCCTCGCCAGCGGGATCGGCATCGAGCCCGGCGACCTCCAACAGCGTGTCGCCCAGCGGCGAGGCCCGGCGCGGGAAGAGGTCGGTGATCTCGCGCCCGACCATGTGGCGGATCAGCTCGTCGCGGCTGGTCGCCGCCGCGGTCAGGGTGGTGATGCTCTCGCCGTCGCGGATCACGGTGATGCGGTCGGCGACCGCGAAGACCTCGCCCAGCTTGTGGGTGATCAGGATGCAGGCGATGCCGCGGGCCTTGAGGTCCTTGAGGATCGCCAGCAGCAGCTCGACCTCGGTCTCGGACAGGGCGGCGGTCGGCTCGTCGAGGATGAGGACGCGCGATTCCTTGCCCAGGGCGCGGACGATCTCCACCAGTTGCTGCTGCCCGACCCCGAGGGATCCGACCCGGGTCTCGGGGTCGAGGACGATGTTGAAGCGGGCGAGGAGGGTGCGGGCCTGCTCGTTCATCGCCAGCCAGTCGATCAGCCCGTGGCGGCGCGGCTCGCGCCCGAGGGCGATATTCTCGGCCACCGACAGCTCGCCGACCAGGGCGAGTTCCTGGTAGATGACGCCGATCCCGGCGGCCTCGGCGTCAGCGATGCCGTGGAAGGCCGCGACCTGTCCATCGACCAGGATCTCGCCCTCGTAGCTGCCATGGGGGTGGATACCCGAGAGGGTTTTGATCAGGGTCGATTTTCCGGCACCGTTCTCGCCGCAGATGGCGTGGATCTCGCCAGGGTACAGGTCGAAGCTGACGCCCTTGAGGGCGACCACCCCGGGGAAGCGCTTGACCAGGACACGGGTGGCAAGGACCGGCTCGACCATGGGTCACTTCGCGGGACGGGGCGGGGGATCGGTGACGCCGCGGAAGACCGCGTCATAGGGCAGGAATCCGTCCTTCACCACCGTGTCGACGAGGTTGGCCTTGGTGACCGTGACCACGCCGTAGAGCACCGCCGGCACCGGCTTGCGGCCGTTCTCGATGGTGCCGTTGGCCACCACCACCTGGCGCTGGG
>JBILDK010000355.1:0-3524 GCA_044352625.1 Planctomycetota bacterium | reverse complement strand
ACTCCACTCACGATACGGGTGTTATCGTGTGTGGTGTCTGACGCCGCGGGCGCCGACGAGATCCGACGTATCCGACCGAAGGGGTTTTTGCTCGGGCTCTGAGCCGAGGGTTCAGCGCAGGCCCAGCGTGCGCACCTTGTAGCGGATCTGGCGGAAACTGATCCCGAGCAACGCTGCGGCCTCGGTAAGGTTGTCACCGGTGCGCTCGAGTGCGGCCTCCACCAGCCGGCGTTCGTATTTGAGCACCTCGTCCTCCATGGTGATGACTTGGCCCTGCTTGAGCCGTTCCGTAAGCTCGCTGCCTGATTCCCCGTCCACCGGCCGCACCGGCGTGTGGGCTCCGCTGCCGAAATCGGCAAAGAGCGCATCGCGGCTGATGGCGCCCGCGGTGGTCAGCGCCACGCCGCGTTGGATGCGATTATCCAGCTCACGAATATTGCCCGACCAGGGATGTGCCTGCATCGCGGCGAGGGCCTCGGGCATAAAGCCGGTAATGCCGCGGCGCATCCGTACCGCGTGTCGCGCGAGCAGGTGACCGGCGAGCAGCGGGATGTCCTCGCGGCGCTGGCGCAGGGGGGGCAGATGTACCGGGATGACAGCCAGGCGGTAATACAGGTCCTCGCGGAAGGCGCCGCTCTGCACCATCTGGCTGAGGTCGCGGTTGGTTGCGGCCACCACGCGCACATTGCAGGTGCGGACTTCGCGACTGCCCACCGGCAGGTACTCGCCGTTTTCAAGCACACGGAGCAGTTTGATTTGGGTCTCAGGGGCGAGGTCGCCAACTTCGTCGAGGAACAGGGTGCCACGATGGGCCAGGGCGAAGAGCCCTGGCCGGTCCTCGATCGCGCCAGTGAAGGCGCCTTTGATGTGGCCGAAGAGCTCGCTTTCGAGCAGGCTCGGGGCGAGCGCGCCGCTATTAATGCGCACCATCGGACCATCGGCGCGCAAGCTGGCGTAATGCACCGCCCGGGCCACGAGTTCTTTGCCAGTGCCACTTTCGCCGGTGACCAGCACCGTGCTGTCGGTGGTGCTGACCTGTTCGACGAGGGCTTGGACCTGCTGAATGGCGGGACTCGAACCGACCAAATGCACCGGGGTCGGATGCTCGCCATCCTGGGACAAAAAGCGCTCGCGAGCTGCGAGGGCACGGTTGGCGAGGGTTCGCGCCACCTGGTTGTCGAACGGCTTGCGCAGCAGATCAAAGGCCCCGTGGTGCATGGCGCGGACCGCGGTATCCCACTCCGCATAGGCGGTCATGATCAGGGTAAACGGGGCTTGGCGGCCGCGTTTGCGTAATTCGCCGAGCAGGGCGAGGCCATCCATTGGCTCCATGCGCAAATCGGAGAATACCAGCTCCGGAGCGTGTTCGGCGATCAGTGCCAGGGCCTCGGGTCCACTACCGGCGGAGCGCACGCGATGGCCATCACGACGTAAGACCACCTCCAGCATGCCGCGCACACCGGCTTCATCATCGACTATGAGAATATCGCCCATCGTATCTTGAGAGTAGTCGCTGCGCTGCATCCGTAAACGACTGGACCGCCGGCAGCCGCCGGCGGTCCAGGAAACCTCAGCCCCGGGGGCAGGGTCACTGCATGCGGTATTCGATTCCGATGCCGAGCTGGAGATCGCCAGCATCGCGATTCAGGCTGTCGAGCATGCGGCGGTTTTCAGAGTCGAGCCAGTAGGTCCAGTTGGCCTTGGCGTAGCCCCACCAATTGGCGAAGGGCATGGGCACGATGGCCTTGCCGCCAATTTCGCTGTAGCTCATGCCGCGGTGGTCCTGGCCCACGAAGTAGCCATTGTACTCGCCATTGCCGAAATTGACGATCTGCCAGAACTGCCAGTCGATGGGTGCTGCCTGCAGGAACTGGCGCGAGCCGACCGCGCCGCGGTAACCGGGGATGCCACCCATGTTCCAGTCATTGCTCGCACCGATCTCAATGCCGGGGATGGGGGTGGCCCACCACAGGTCGACACCTACCCACGTCTGGTCCTGTTTGACCTCGTTATCGGCCGTGCGCCGCGGGGTGATGCCCGGGGCCCAGGGCGACGCGGACTGATTGGGGTAGGTGTTCCACTCGACCTTGGGGATGATCTGGAGGAACGGACCATTGTCGCCATACACCCCGTTGATTTGGAAAACCCAATCCAGCTTGGCGTTGAGCTGGAGCAGCTCGCCGGGCTTGTTCTCGCGCGCATAATACAGGTTGCGGCTGTACGGATTGCCAGCGATGTCGTTGGCCATCTTCTGGGCTTCCCAAGAAGCCGCTTCAGCCGCTGAAGAGGGCTCGGGACGGCGCACCGGGTAGCTGCTGGACTTGTCCTGCCCGACGGCAACGACGCCGGCAAGCGTCACGCCAAAGCCGTAGTAGCGAACCGTGGCATTGAGATTGGAGGCCGCGTCATCGTGCAGGACCCAGCCCTGATCGATGGCTTTGCTCTGGAGACCGGCGCCAGCCAGAATCCAGAACGGCTTAGCGGTGCCGTCATCGCCGACCGCAAAGGCTCCATGCTGAAGCTCGGTCTCGAGCGCCGAAGCGGAGGTGATCGCAGCCATGATGGCAGTGATGGTGGTGAGGCGGAGGGTGAGGTTCATACGTCTTCTTCCTTGGGCGCGCGCGCCAGGAGCGTCTCCATCGCGGAGCGGACGGGAATGCCGTCCCAGATGACAGCCGCCACCTGGGCGGCGATGGGGAGTTCCACCTGATGTCGGTGACCGAGAGCAACCGCGGCGCGGCTGGTCCAGGCACCTTCCGCCACGGTGACTTGGCGGCGCAGGTATTCTAAAGGCCTTTCGTTGTTCGCAATGGCCAGTCCCAAGGCACGGTTGCGACCATGAGGGCTATAAGCGGTTGTGAGCAGGTCGCCGATCCCGGCGAGGCCGGCAAAGGTGCCGTCTTGAGCCCCCATGGCTCGCCCCAGACGGCGCATTTCGGCAAGGCCGCGAGTGATCATCACCGCTTTGAGATTGTCACCCAGGTCCAGGCCTTCAACGATCCCAGCGGCGACCGCCATGACGTTCTTCAGCGCGCCGCCAAGTTCGGCGCCGACCAAGTCTGCCGCGGTATATACGCGGCAGCCGCGTCCGTGAAGGCGCGCTTGAATCAATTGCCCCACCTGAACTGGGCCAGCCGCCAGCAAACCAACCGGCTTGCCGGCGACCACCTCGGCGGCATGGCTGGGGCCGGTCAGGGTCGCGATGGCGCGCTCGCCCAATTCCGCCTGGAGGATCTCACTGACCCGACACAGGGTATCCTGCTCCAGTCCTTTGGCGAGGGACACCACGGGCACTCCAACGGGCAGCAGCGGCGCCAGACGTCGGGCCTGGGTTCGGGTATGCTGGGTCGGCACGGCCCACAGGACCAAGTCCGCATCGGATAGCACCGTGGCATCAGCGGTGATCGCGAGATCCGGGGGCAGTGCGAGATCGCCAAGCTGGGGATGGCGCGAGAACGCAGCGAGTTCATGGACCTTGCCCGAATCACGCCCCAGCAGTACGGCGCTGCCGGGTGCACATCGGT
>JBILDK010000354.1:0-3525 GCA_044352625.1 Planctomycetota bacterium | reverse complement strand
GCGTTGGTCAGCGATTGGAAGCGCAGCTTGTCGCAGGCGTCGCTGGCATTCGAGATGAGTTCACGCAGGAAGATCTCCTTGTTCGAATACAAGGAATGGATCATCAGGTTGAGGAGCTGCGTGACTTCGGTCTGGAACGCGTGCTGGGTCATGTTCGGGTCTCTTTGACAGGGTTCGGCCGGGACATGCAAAGGGCGTGCCGGGGACGGCCGGTCACGGCCTGTCCGGTCGTCCGGTCGTCCGGTCGTCGGCGAATCGACGGTGCTTCCCGGATCATCGTCGAGATGATGAGCCCTTTACGGCACTATGACCATGCTTGACGACCGGACGACCAGACGACCGAACGACCGGACGTTCTCAGAAAAGTTTCTGCTGATCCCCAGCCGCTGGCGTCGGATTGGCGACGGCCTCGGTCTTGGCGACCTTGGCCTTTTGCGCCTCAGTGGCGCTCTCGGGCGTGATGGTCGAGGTGGCCATCACAGGATTTTCAGCCAAGACCTTGTCGATTCGGCTGAGGATGTCATCCAACTCGGCAGTCTGGCTGCGCGGCGGGGGCGGCACCGCGCCGGGCAGGGGCGCAGCCTCAGGGTCAGGCTTGGCCTCAATGCGGTTGGGCGCAGGGTGGAGGTTGAGTTCCTCCATGCGCTCAGCCTTCTGGTTTGAATCGGTGAACTGACCGTCCGGAGAGCTGCTGAGGCCGCTGAACAGGCTGTCGCGGGCCTCAGCGTCGGAAGCGGCCGGGGCGAGCTTGGCCACCAGCTGGGTGGTGGTGTTCTTGGCATCCTTGGCGGGCGGGGCGACCTTGATCGTCTTGGCTTGGCCGCGGTGGACGTATTCCGCCTGGCCCGCAGCGTTGGATGGAGGGCGGCTATGCGCTGGCCGGGTGCTGGGCACCGGCGTGCGGGGCGTCAAGGCGGAGGTGCCCGGGGCCGGGTTGAACACCAAGCGCCAGAGGATGAATCCACCTGAAGCGAGGAAGCCGAGGATGCCCAGGGCGATAATGAGACCGCGGTGGTCGCCGAAGAACTCCATGAGGGCTGCCTTTCCGGTAGGGCACCCACGCTAATGCCCCCCGGTCGCATGGCAATTGCGCGTGATCCAGCCCGGCTAGGGGTCAGGGTCACGCGATTGCCAACCCGGTGAGCGACAGAATCTACCTCCACCATGAGCGATCAGAACTTTCCTGGCTTCATCGACGACCCAGCCCCGGCCGCACCCAAGCCCGCAGCCTCGCCTGCGCCGGCGCCCGCGGCCAAAGCGCCGGCGGTGGCGTACCAGTTGGACATGGGGGATCCGGAACCGGAGCCAAAGAAGCGGCATGCCCCGCCGCCCCCGGTCGCTCCCGCTCCGGCGCCGCGGGCTCCAGTGAAGGGTCCGGCCCCGATCGCTCCCGCCCCTGAGGTCGACAGTGTCCCTGACGAGGATATCAAGCCCGGAGCGCGCAAGGACCTGTGGTCCTGCCCCCACTGCGGGACCAAGAACCAGCCGCAGCGCAGCACCTGCCGGTCCTGTGGCAAAAGTCCCCAGGACGAGGTCATCGTTCCGGTTTTGAAACGACCACTGGTCATTGCTGGCCTCGTCGCCGGGGTGGTCCTGGTGCTCGCCCTGATCTTCAGCCTATCCGGCACCAACCTGGCGTTGCGCGATCCGACGCCGGAGAACGTGGATGCGAAACTCCGTTCCGGCAGTGGAAAGGGCAACCCGCGCGAGGTTGCCGGCACCCAGTTCACGCCAAGCGCGACAGTATCGGTGTGTGGCCGCGTGGCTGCCGCCAGCAACGGTCAGCAGGGCGTGGTCAGCGTGGTCCTGGCCCTGGGCAGAGCTGCCACCGACGACGAGGCCTTGACTGCGTCATCCACCACGGTGCTCGATGGTCGGGTGCACAACGCCCCAGAACCGCACGAGTTCCTTCATCTCTGTTTCGATGGCAGCGCCCCGACCCTGGCCAAGGGCTCGTGGCTGAGTTTGGTGGGTGAACGCGGCGAGTTGGCGGACCGGCCTGACCTTGCAGGTGGCACCGTCATCGTGGTGAGCGAATACCGGCAGTGACCGTGGCGTCGGCAGCGGACCGCCTTAGAACGCCGACGTGCTGTGTCATCGCTTGCTTTTACTGGCCCTTGCCGGGCTCGCTGCTGCCAGCGAGCCGGTGGTGGCCACCCCCTTCGAGGTGCGCAAGGAGGCTCAGGAACTCTTGGCCGAACTCGCCCGCAACGGTGGTGACGAGGCCGGGCTGATCGAGCGCGCGCAGGCACTGCTCGCGGCCCACGGTCAGCGGCTGTTGGCCGACAAAGACGGGGCCCGGGTCATTGCCGACCTGGTCGCCGAACGACTGACCCAACGCGGCCTGGAGCTGCGTTTCGCCGAGGCCTACGGCCCCGCGGCCGAACGCGCCCTGGCCCTGGCCACGAATGAGGTCAGCTTGGCCACGGTGGCGCGCAGCCATCCTTTTACCCCGGCCGCCCTCACTGCGTGGCGCAAGCTTGCGGACCGGGCCTGGGATGCGGGCCGACTCGGGCTTTTTCTCGACCATGCGGTGCGCGCCGGGGATGTGAGCGGGACGCGCAGCGAACGCGTAGCCGCCGCCCGCGCCATGGTCGCCGCCCGGGTCGCCGGGTCGCCGCCGCAACGACTCAACGGACTTGATGAGATGTGGCGCCTGGAACGCGATGGGCGCCTGGCACCTGGTTCGGCGCGGCTGCCCGCCTTTGCCCGCCGCCGAGTCAACGCCCAGGGCGAGGGCGGGATCATCGGGGCGCCGCCCCTGGCATTCGCTGCACCGGCCGGCGATCTGTGCGCGGCAGCGGATGGCGTGCGCCTGATGGTCTTTGATCTGCTCGTGGGCCGTCAGGTTGGCCAAGTCCAGACCCTTGGCCGCGATGCGCTGCTGGGTCGCCGGCAATGCACCCCGGTGGCGGTGGCGGATGGCTTTGTCGCCGCCGGGCTGCTCGATCAGACCCGCTTGACCCTGGCCTGCGTTGATCGCTTGGGGGCGCTGCGCTGGCGGGTGCTGACCCCACCCATGGGCTTCAACCCACAACTCTCCGCCCCGGTGGCGATCGATGGGCTGGTGGCGGTGGCGATGGTCAAGGCCGACGACGGGGCCGCCGATCTGGTGGTGCAGGCCTGGCACGCCAACGACGGCACGCCGGCCTGGGAGTGCCTGGTGGCGCGCCTGGCCAACGCCAACCCGTGGATGGTGGGTGGTGAAGCCTACCTCGGGCCGTCGCTGACGGCAGCGGCCGGGCACCTTGTGGTGGCCTCCAACAACGGCTTACTGGCCCGGGTCGATGCCAGTGGCGTGGTTGGCAGGGTGTGGACGTATCCGAGCATCTACGACAACCAGGCCAACGCCTTTCAGCGTCCCGACCCGGTGCGGCTGGGCAGCGTGGTCAGCGACGGGCTGACCGCGGTGGTCACTCCCGGCGATGCCCAGGCCATGACCCTGGTGCTGCCCCCGGGTGGCGAGCCCATCGTCTGGCGCGGCGACGGTGCCGCTGGCGAAGTCGCTGCGGCAGCCGACGGACT
>JBILDK010000353.1:0-3545 GCA_044352625.1 Planctomycetota bacterium | reverse complement strand
ATTCCGTCGTTTAACAAGGAGCTTGATACCATGTCGAAAAATGCCCAGGAATACGCCGTTCTGCAACGAATGGACGCCTATTGGCGTGCCGCCAACTACATTTCAGTTGGACAGATATACCTGTCTGACAACCCGCTATTAAAGCGGCCTTTATTGCCGACCGACGTGAAGCACATGCTCCTTGGTCATTGGGGAACGACGCCAGGACAAAACTTCATCTATGTGCACCTCAACCGGGTCATCACACAATACGATCTGGATATGATCTATGTTTCCGGACCGGGACATGGTGGACCAGCTCTGGTCGGCAACACCTACCTGGAGGGAACGTACAGCGAAATCTATCCCCACATCACCCAGGATGAGGCTGGTCTGCAGAAGTTGTTCAAGCAGTTCTCCTTTCCTGGCGGCATTCCCAGCCATGTCTCACCGGAGTGTCCAGGATCGATCCATGAAGGTGGCGAATTGGGCTATTCGCTCAGCCATGCCTTCGGAGCGGCGTTCGACAATCCTGATCTCATTGTATCCTGCGTGGTTGGCGATGGCGAGGCTGAAACCGGTCCACTGGCCACCTCGTGGCAATCCAATAAATTCCTCGATCCCGTGACTGATGGCGCCGTGTTGCCTATCCTGCACCTCAACGGCTACAAGATTGCGACTCCAACCATCCTGGCACGCATTGAACCGGAGGAGCTCGATCAATTCCTGCGCGGCAACGGCTGGATCCCGTATTATGTCGAGGGCGATGATCCGGCGCTGATGCACGAAACCATGGCCAGGACGCTCGACGTGGTTGTCACCGCGATCAAACACATCCAGCATGAAGCTCGCAGCAATGGAAACCACATGCGCCCGCGCTGGCCGATGATCGTGCTCAGGTCACCGAAAGGCTGGACGGGCGTGAAATGGGTCGATGGAATCCAGATCGAAGGGACGTTCCGCTCACATCAGGTGCCGCTCCCCGACCTTCGTGCGAATCCCGAGCATCTGAAACTACTAGAAGCCTGGATGCGCAGCTACCGACCGGAGGAGCTTTTCACCGAAGACGGTCGCCTACTGCCAGAACTGGAGGCCCTTGCCCCCACCGGCAAACGCCGCATGGGCGCGAATCCCCATGCCAATGGGGGATCGCTGCTGCGCGAACTTGTCCTGCCTGACTTCCGGGACTATGCGGTGGTGGTTCCCTCACCCGGCACCGTCAAGGCATCCGACACCCATGAACTGGGCGTCTTCCTGCGCGATGTGACCAGGCTCAACCAGGATCAGCGAAACTTCCGGATCTTCGGCGCGGATGTAACGGTATCAAATCGTCTGCAGGCGGTCTTTGAGGTAACCGACCGGCAATGGGAGGGACGCATCCAGGGCAGCGATGATTTCCTCTCCCGGGACGGCCGCGTCATGGAGATGCTGAGCGAACACCAGTGCCAAGGCTGGCTCGAAGGCTATCTGCTCACCGGACGGCATGGGCTATTCAACAGCTACGAAGCCTTCATCAATATCGTGGTTTCCATGTTCAGCCAGCACGCCAAATGGTTGAAGGTATCCGCCGGACTGCCATGGCGGCGGCCGATCGCTTCGCTGAACTACCTGTTGGCCTCGCACGTCTGGCAACAGATGCACAACGGCCTGACGCATCAGGACCCTGGCTTCATGGATAACGTGGTCAACAAGAAGTCCTCCGTTGTCCGGGTCTATCTCGAGCCGGATGCCAACTGCCTGCTGTCGGTCTGGGATCATTGCCTGCGCAGCCGACATTACGTCAACGTCGTAATCGCAGGGAAATACCAATCTCCGCAATGGTTGTCCATGGAGGCGGCCGAGAAACACTGTGCCGCCGGCCTCGGTATCTGGCACTGGGCGGGCACTGAAAACGGCGGCGATCCCGACATCGTCATGGCCTGCTGTGGCGATGTTCCCACGCAGGAGACCATGGCTGCCGTCTCCTTCCTGCGCCGGCATCTGCCCACCCTGAAGATCCGCGTCGTCAACGTTGTGGATCTGATGAAGCTGCAACCGAACAGCGAACACCCGCATGGTCTCGGCGACGAGGCATTCGATACCATCTTCACCAAGGACAAGCCGGTCATCTTCGCCTTCCATGGATATCCCTACCTGATCCATCGTTTGACCTATCGGCGAACCAACCACGGCAACATCCACGTCCGCGGCTACAAGGAGGAAGGCACGATCACCACCCCGTTCGACATGACCGTATTGAACGAAATGGATCGCTTTCATCTGGCCAAAGACGCCATCGATCGGCTCCCCCAGACCGGAGACCGGGGGGCCGAACTCAGGAGACAGCTCCTGAACACCTTGACCGAGCATAGGCTGTACATCAACGAACATGGCGAAGACATGCCGGCTGTACGCAACTGGGTTTGGGGTGCACAGACATGACCGGTTTGACCAATGGCATCGTGGCCATCGGCGGACGTCTTTGAATGGCTGGCACGGTCTATTCTGTCGATGCTCCGTACAGCCGCCCGGCCGAGGCTGTTCTTAGCGAACTGACCAGCACCCCCGAGGGTCTCGATGTCGCTGAGGCGGCGCGGCGTCTGCTCCAGGCCGGGCCCAACCGCCTGCGCGAGCCGCCGCGCGCTGGTCCGCTGCTGCGCTTCGTCCGGCACTTCCATGACACGTTGATCTACGTCCTCATCGGCTCAGCGATGATCACCGCCGTTCTTGGACATGGGGTGGACACAGCCATCATCCTCGCGGTGGTGGTCCTCAATGCCGTGATTGGTTTCGTCCAGGAGGGAAAGGCTGAGCAAGCGCTGGCGGGCATCCGCCGCATGCTATCGCCGCACGCGCAGACGCGGCGCGGCGGTGGCTGGCGCGAGATCGACGCCGCCGACGTGGTGCCAGGGGACATCGTGCGACTGCGCTCCGGCGACCGTGTACCCGCCGACCTGCGACTGCTGGAGGCCAACAACCTGCGCATCGAGGAGTCCGCCCTCACCGGCGAATCGCAGCCCTCGGACAAGCGCACTGAACTGGTGCCGGCCGATGCCGTCCTCGGCGACCGACGTTGCATGGCCTACTCCGGCTGCCTGGTTGCGGCTGGGCGTGGCATCGGCGTCGTCACCGCTACCGGCACCGCCACTGAACTCGGCCGCATCACCACCATGATCAGCGACGTGGAGACCTTGGCCACGCCACTGACCCACACCATGGCCGTCTTTGGCAGATGGCTGTCGGTCGCCATCCTCGTCCTTGCCGCCATCATGTTCGTGATCGGCTGGGCGCTGCATGATAATACAGTTTCCGACCTGCTGATGGCTTCAATTGGTTTCGCCGTGGCAGCCATTCCCGAGGGCCTGCCGGCGGTGCTTACCATCACTCTCGCCATCGGCGTGCAGCGCATGGCCAAGCGCAAGGCGATCACCCGCCGCTTGCCGGCGGTGGAAACGCTGGGCTCGGTGACGGTGATCTGCTCCGACAAGACCGGCACCCTCACCCGCAACGAGATGACGGCGCGGCGTGTCGTCACGCGCGCCGGCGACACCACGGTAGAGGGCGCGGGCTACGACCCGGCCGGGGCG
>JBILDK010000352.1:0-3552 GCA_044352625.1 Planctomycetota bacterium | reverse complement strand
TCGGCCTGCTTCTGGCGCTCTCCGGCGGCGGCGCGATAGGCCGCCTGTTCCGTGAACCACCACAACCCGCCGCCGCCAGCCAGCACGATGAACAATACCGCCGCCGCCAGCGGCATCCAGCCGTACCTGCGCTTCAAGCCCATGCGGATCATCGCATCGTCGGCGCCGGTGCCGAATTTGGCCTGGAACACCGCGGTCAGCGACATGTTGCCGTCGCGGATGCGTTCGAGATCGGTGACCAGTTCGCTCGCGTCCTGGTAGCGCGACGCGGGATCCTTCATCAGGCACTTGAGGCACACCGCCTGATACTGCTCGCTGATGTCGGGTCGGATATCGCGCGGCAGCTTGGGCTCCGCGTAGTTGTGCTGATAGATCAGTGCGTTGGGGGTCGCGCCATCGAATGGTTTCTGGCCCACCAGCAGTTCATAGAACGCCACGCCCAGCGAATAGATGTCGGCGCGCGGATCCACCTGGTCGCCGCGGCCCTGCTCGGGCGAGCAGTACGCGGGCGTGCCCACGGTGGTGCCGGTCATGGTCAGGTTGTGCTCGCCAGCGACCTTGCTGATGCCGAAGTCGGCGATCTTCACCACGCCCTTGGTGGTGATCATGAGGTTGGCCGGCTTGATGTCGCGATGCACGATGCGGTGCTTCGAGGCCTCGGCTAGACCGCGTGCGGCCTGGATGATGTAGCCGGCGGCCTCCTCGGGGGTGAAGGGCTCCTGCCGCTCGGCCTTCTCGTGAATCAGGTTCGACAGGTCGTTGCCCTCGACGAACTCCATCACGAAGTAGATGATGTCGTCTTCGCTGCCAGCAGCGTAGACCTGCACCACATGGGGCGACTGGAGCAGGCTGGCGGTGCGCGCCTCCTGCTCGAAGCGGCCGCGCAGGGACATGTCCTGAGCCAGGTTCGGCGGCAGCACCTTGACCGCGCACCGGCGCTTGAGGCTGATCTGCCGAGCGCGGTACACCACGCCCATGCCACCCTCGCCGAGCACGCCGCCGATCTCGTAGTCGCCCAGGGCCTTCCCGGTCAGCGGCCCCGGCCGGCCCTTGAGATGCCAGCCGTCGTCCATGGTCGGCTGGGTCGGCCTGGTGCCGGTCTTTTTCGCCGGATCGGTTCCACTCCTCTGGCTGGTTCCCCCCTCCTTGCGCGGCATCACGTCGGGCCCCGCAGGAACCCCGAGCATGGTCGCCTCGCGCCCCGCCCAGTTTTCATCCGGATCGAAGCCAGGTGGCGTCTTCACTGGGGTCGCCAAGCCGACCACCGTGGCCTCGTTGCCCGCCCACGCATCGGTGGCCGGTACCACTGGCGACGGGGCGGCCGTGCCGACCAGGGTCTGCTCGCTGCCACGCCATTCCTCAGCTGATGGCGACGCCAAGGCCGGTGCGATCGCTCCTACCAGCGTCTGCTCGCTACCGATCCACGCGGCATCGGGCTTGGGCGGCAAGGTGATGATCTCGGTCGGTGCCTCGGCCCGGGGGCGCGCGATGGGCACAGGGATCGCCAAGGGCGGTGGCGTCGGCTCGGTCGCCGAGACCGTCGGCTGCACCGCACGCTCCAATTTGATCGGCGTGGTGGGGTCGGTGCCCAGTGTGCGTAGGTTGGGTTGTTTCTTGCCTGCTTTATCAAGCTGATCAGAGCCAGATTTCTGCGGAGTATCGCTCATGGTCACTCCAGCCCCTGCGGGGTTGCGGCGAAACGCCAGCCGATCATCAGCCCGGCGGTCAGGCCCTGATTGTCCAACTGCACATCGCGATCACCGGTCAGGCTCGCGGAACCCCGACGATAACCGGCTTCCAGGCCAAGCACCACCACATCGGCAATGGCATAGGCCAGGACCAGCCGGCCGCCGTAGGCGTAGCCGTTCCCCTTTGCCGTGAATCCGGCGATGCTGCCCGCGGCCTCGACCTCCATGGTGTGCAGGCGCGGACTGAGCGTCACCAGCGGCACCAGGCTGAGCCGGTCGGTGATGGCCCAACCATAGCCCAGGTCGAGATCGCAACCCAGCCCGGTGAAGGTGCCGCCGCCAGCGAAGGCCGAGGACTCGCTCACCAGTCGGCCACCGACCACCAAGCCGGTGGACTGTCCGGGGCCAGAAAAGGACCAGTGCAAGCCGAGGCCGAGGCCTCCGACCTTATCGAAGGCGTCATCACCACTGCGCGTCCCCGCGCTGTCGGTGATCTCGTAGGAGTAGCCGGCAGGCGGCGCCACCAGTCCCACCGTGAGATCACGGATCACCAATTCGGCGGCAGGGAGCGAGGTGACCCCGAACAGGGCAGCTGCAAAGCGGAGGAGCGGGGGCATCGGGATCACGGGGTAAGAACGAGGCGGAAGCCCACCAGCACATGGCTGCTGCGGCTGTCGAGGGCAGGACCGAAGTTGGCGCAGCGCGCCTGGGACAAGGTGTCTCGCCAGGAGCCGCCGCGCAGGGCACCATCACTGGTGAGTTCCCACACATTGCCGTGCATGTCGTAGAAACCGAGGGCGTTGGCGCTGCGCGCGCCCACCGGCCGGGCGCCATCGACGCCGTCGCGCACCTCGCTGACCACGGCATAGGTGCGAACCACGGCCTCGTCACGGGATTCACCCCAGCTGAACGAGCCGGCCGAGCCGGCGCGGCAGGCGTACTCCCACTGGGCAGGGGTGGGCAGGGCCAAGCCGTGGCCCAGGCGCGTCCCAGCAGCGCCCGCCACACTGGCCGCGCTCTGGCTGCTGATCTCGACCGCCGGAGTCAGATCCTTGGTGGCGGCAGCCGTGGCGGCGGGGCCGAGCAGCGCCGATGGCGCAGTCAGCCAGGGCTCCGTCCCGCCTGAGAGGGAACGCCACTGCGCCTGGGTGACCTCGAACACGCTGAGCCAGTAGCGGTTGACACTGATCGACCCACGCGCCTCATCGCCCTGGGCACCGAAGCCGCCGGCCTCGCTACCGCTGACCCCAGCGCTCGCATCGACTGCGCGGAACACCATCTTGCTGGTGCGATAGGTGGCTTCGCTGGCGAGCGTCGGCACCACGGTCGCCACCTCGACCTGCCCCGACGCGAGATCGAGGATGGCGTAGGTCCCCACGCTGGCCGCGACACTGGCTTCGAGCTGGCCCGTGTCTTTGGCGCCGAGACCGGGAATGCCGAGGCCCTCCCCGACCCCGCAGCCGGATAACGCCAGAAGGGTGATTCCGGCTGGGATGCCGTAGATCCAGGAACAACGCATCATCCACCTCCTGCCGGGGCGGCATTCACTTTGAGGGTCAACTCCTGCACCGCCACGCCGCCACCCACCGGATCACGGGCGATCAGCCGTACCATCTGATAACCGACCCCCGAACTAGGCACCGGCGCCCAGACCACGGCCGCGGTGAGCGCTCCGGTGCTCGACACGGTCATGCCGGTCGGCGCGTTCTCCAGCGACCAGGACAGGGTCGTCCCTGCAGCGATGGTGCTGCCGTCCGCCTGGACCGCATAGCGCACCTCGCCGCCCACCTGGGCCTCGATCGGCGGGTCCGAGGTGATCCACGGTCGGCCATCGCTGCCGCCGATGATCCTCACCGTCACCGGC